>JANMLN010000068.1:0-8310 GCA_031372565.1 Gemmatimonadota bacterium
GCGCCATCCGCGCCGCGCAGGTCCGCCGTGATCGGCGTCGAGGTGATCTCGCCCTGCGCCCGCGACCGTGCTTCGGCGTCCTCGAGCAGCTGCGGCAGGTCGCTCGTCGCGCCGATACGCGTCCACCATACGGCCATCGGCTGCGTGCCGTCGATGTCACCGAACAGCGCCGCCAGCCGCGCATTGTGGAACGGGACGTCGCCGTCGGCGCGGCTTTCGACCAGCATGCCGACGGGCGACGCATCCACCAGGCGCCGGAAGTCGGCCTCGCTCGCGCGGGCGCGCGCCAGCGCCCGGCGCTGGCTCTCGAACGCTGCCGCCGCGAGCATGATGGACACCGCTGCAACCAGGGTGAAGACTTGCAGCTGCAGCGCCTGCTGCTGGATCGTGTTGGGCAGCGCGGCAATCACGCCGCGGTCGCTCAACAGCCCCCACGCGCCGATCGTGGCGGTGATGAACTGTGACCAGCAGACGGAGAAGAGACCGAAGCGGATCGCGCCCCACGCCGAAGGCAACGCGAGCAGCGCCAGGAGCGGGCGCCGCGACTCGGCCTGGTCGGCCGGGGCGAACATCACCACGACACCGAACGTGAGTGAGGCGAGGAGTTGGAGGACGAGTTCGGCGCGCCTCGACGCGCCGTTGACCTGCCACCACGCGTGCGCCTGACCGAGGGTGAGCACGAGCGGGGTGACGAGCATCACCCCGGTACTCTCGCTCAGCGACCAGTGCACCGGCGAGAGCCAGGTGATCGTCACCCCGCTGAGCGTCGCTCGCATGAGCGCGATGTTGGCGGCAGCCAACGGGCCCGTGAGGCAGACCGCAATCAGCGACACCGCCACGATGTCCCACGGATCGGAGAACGGTGCGCGGTTGCGATGCAGTCGGCGCAGCAGCGTTGCCGTCAGCAGGCAGACCAGCATCGACCCCGTCAGCACCATCGCAGACGCCAGCAGGGGATTGCCGACGGCGATCACCGCGCCGATGCGGACCGCGGCGGCGAGGAGGACAACCATCGGCCAGTCGCGATTCGGACGCGCGAGCAACCACGCGACCACCGCCCCGATCGGCGGCCACCAGATCGACGCTTCGCCGGGACGCGGCACCAGCGACTGCGAGAACGCCACCACGGCAGCGAACCCGACCGTCTCGAGGAGGAGGCGGAGCGATGCACGCGGGGCAGGCGAGGCGTTCACGGCGAGGGGCGTCAGCAAGGGGTAACGGCGCGGCGCGCGCCGAGGAATCACCCTCTGTCGGCGCTCATGCCCTGAGTATCGCGTCGGTACTCGGCGACACTCGTAGGATTATCCTCTCGCGTATGACCGTTGAGTCCGAGCGTGCGACGTTACAAGCCGCTGGTCGCCGGGCCGAGTTCGCGGACATGCGTTGCGAGCGCCGCGATGTCGGCTGGCGTCGTGCGACAACAACCGCCCATCCAGGTCACCCCCGCGTCGGCGTTGATGGACGCCCAGTCCACGAGCCGACGTCCATCCGCGGCGCCGTCCCAGCCGCGCGTCACGGCGTTCCACCGTTCGCCGGAGTTGGGATACGCGACGATCGGCTTGGCCGTCTCAGCACGGATGGCGCGCGCGAGCGGCGCCACGCGCTCGGGCGGCACGCAGTTGGTGCCGATCGCGACCACCTGCGGTTCGAGGTCGAGCAGGCGCGCGACGTCAGCAATCGGATCCCCGAACGCCGTGTGCGCCTCATCGCGGCACTGGAAGCTGATCCAGGCGCGCGCATCGGGCACGAGCCTGAGGGCGCGGACGATGGCGCGCGCTTCAAGGAGGCTCGGCGTGGTCTCGCAAGCGAGGACGTCGGGCCCCGCCGCCCACATCGCGGCAATCCGCTCACGATGGAAGTCGAAGAGATCGTCCTCGGACAGGCCGTAGTTGCCGTGGAACTCCGACCCGTCGGCGAGGGTGGCACCGTACGGGCCGAGCGACCCGGCGACCTGTGTCGTGCGCGGCGGAAGGCCTGCGGTTGCGCGCTCGGCGTGGTGCGCCTGTTCGGCGCCGCGTGCGATCTCGACGGCGCGCACGAAGAGCGCGTTGGTCTCGGCGGCGGAGAGTCCGCGCGCGGCAAAGCCCGGCACCGAGGCCTGGTACGTGGCAGTGCTCACAATGTCCGCACCGGCGTCGAAGTAGGCGCGGTGGACCGTGGCGATCGCGGCCGGGTTGTCCAGCAGGAGGCGGGCAGACCAGAGGGCGTCGGTCAGGTCGTGACCGGCGCGTTCGAGTTCGGTACCGAGGCCGCCGTCGAGAATTCTCATGTCGTCCTGAGCGAAGCGAAGGACCTGCTTGTAACCGTCATCAAGCCGGTGTAGCCGGCGCCTTGCGGCGGAGGAGCGCCCCGGAGATCAAGCTTATCAGCACCCCCACCGGCAGCGGCTCGATGAAGGTATACGCCATGTTCACGAGCGGGTTCTGGTACAGCTCCTGCGAGTGCTGGATGTCGGCCACCCGCGCGGCCGTGGTCGCGGCATCAAGCCCGGCCGCCTGCACTCCGCGGATCTGCGCCGCAAAGTAGCCGTCCATGAAGTGCGGCATGAAGTTGAAGTAGAGCACTTCCCACATGGCGACGTAACAGGCGGTCGTGATGAGGGAGATGAGCAGGCCACACGAGAAGGCGCGGCCGAAGGAGATCTGCCCGTGCAGGTCGTTGTCGCGGTAGCTCCGCACCCCGAAGTAGATGAGCAGAAACGACGCCACCATGATCGTGTAGCCGACGACCATGCCGTGCTCGTAGCCCAGCTTGTCGGCCAGCAACAGCGAGCCGGCGGTGAGGACGGAGATGATGGCGCCGGCGATCAGGCCGAAGGTCAGGACGGTCTTCTGCATGTGGGGCTCCTTGGGAGGGGTGAGGACGGCGCCATTCTGCGGCTCCACCTCCCGCTTGTCGTCACCCTTTCGGATGATTTTCCAGTCCGGACACCAAAATCGTCCTTCCGGGTGACCCCATCAGGGGAGCAACCCCATCTCCTTGCCCCGCTGGACCGCCTGGGTACGGCGCGCCTCCCCCAGCTTGCCGAAGACCCGGGCGCAGTGCGTCTTGACCGTGTTCTCGGACACGAACAGCTGCGCGGCCATCTCCCGGTTGCTGAGGCCGCTGGCGATGAGGGCGAGGATCTCGAGCTCCCGGGCCGTGACACCAAGGCGCTGCTGCGTGGCCACGTCGGGCACGAAGGCGGCTCCCGGCGCCGCGCCCCCGCCAGTCGCGGGCACCAGCACCTCCCGCACCACGATCGTCTCCCGCCGCCGCGTGATGCGGAGGCCGAGCCAGATGCCGAAGGCGGAGAAGAGGACGGCGACGAGCGCGCTGTACAGCTCGACCGAGTGCTCGATGACGACGAAGCGGTACTGCGTGTACTGCAGCGTCGCGATCAGCAGGCCGCCGACCAGGCCGAAGATGAGGACGTGGCGCTTCATCGGGGTGGAGTCTATGCCAGCGAGGGCAGCACCGGAACACCAAGCGCCGTCGCGTTGGCCCGCACCCGCTCGTCGAACGAGAGCATCGCCACCTCGCCCGCCTCCCGCCGCACCAGCTGCATGGTGGCGAGGTGGATCGCATCGAGCGCGCGCATTGGTTCCACCGGCTCCGGCCCGCGCGACCGCTCGGCGACGTCGGGGGTCAGCTCGAGCGTGTACCAGCGCCGCTCCAGGTCCGCGAGCTGGTTGAGGAGCGCGCTCAGCTGCGCACTAGAAATTCGCCGCAACGTGCGCGCCCGCGCGAAGCCGCGCGCACACTCTATCCCGGTGAGCACCGACGTGACCACGATGTCCGCCGCCATCATCGCCTCTCCGGCGCGCGCGCCCTCCGGCTCGCCGAGCAGGAGCGCGAGCACGGCGCTCGACTCGGCGTAGACGATCATCGCTCCTCACGTTCCGCGTCGAGCAGTTCGCGCCACGCGCCATCGGGCAGCGCCACCGCGGGCGTCCCGAACGCGCGCATCGGGGCTTCGGCCACGCGCAGCATCCCCTTGGTCGCCATTCGCGCGATCGCGCGCTCCGTCGGCGTCGCGGCCAGCGTGCTTGCGTCGGGTCGCCTGAGTTCGGCGACTACGCGGCCGCGGTCGGTCACGAGGAAGTGTTCACCGGCCTGCACGTCGTGGAGGGTGCGGGAGAGGTTGGCCTTGAGTTCGCGGACGCCGATTGTGCGCATTCAGACAATGTGGTCGCAAGTGACTACATGCGCTCGTCGCCCGAAACAGCCGCTCGGCGACACCTCACAAAGACCGCGCGATCGGTCCCGCTACGGCACGCAGGTTGCCCCTCTCAAGTCGTTGTCCCGCTTTCAGCTACGCTCGCTTGCGAGCACCTGCATGAACGAGGGACTTCGGTCTGGGTCGAGGATAACGCCCCCGTAACGAGGCGCTCCAAGACCTTGGTCGGGCCTCCCGGTCCTCCTCGATGTCGTGGCAGCGCCACACCTGTCGTGTCGCCGCGGCACATGCGGGGTCGGACCAAGCAGATGTCACCCATACCGTATCTCATCCATGCCGCAGTTTCATCGCAGCATCCGGCGCCTCGCCGCCGGCCTCGCCCTGACCTCGCTTTTCGGCGCGGTCGCGAGCGCGCAGGGCCCCAAGTCGTCGGGCGCCAACCTCAACGCCCAGTGGTACGACCTGAACTGGACGCTGTCGATGGACGGCAGCGGCTACTTCAGTCCAGTGGCCGTGCTCTTCCCGCCGGGCGCCTGGGTGACGCCGCCAAGCGGCCAGTCGTGGATCAGCTTCACGTATGATGGTGGCCACAACCGCGCCGGCCACAGCTACCGGATGCTACAGTCGTTCGACCTCACCGGCCTGGCGACGCCGACGACCAGCATCACGTTCAAGTGCGCGATCGACAACACCTTCGCGGGCCTCTACCTCAATGGCAACCTGACCTCGAGCACGTGCGGCGTATTCAACTACGGCGCGGTCGAGACGCTCACCGGCGGCTTCCTGAACGGGATCAACACGATCGAGGTCGCGTACACCGGCGACGGGATCACGGATGGCATGGCGTTCGACGTGATCAGCACAGATCTACAGAGCACGGTGCCGGAGCCGGCGAGTGTGTTGATGTTTGGGACGGGGTTGGTGGGGGTGGTCGGTGTTTCGAGGCGGCGGAAGCGGTAGCATCGCACGAGCAACCTGCACGCCCGGAGCGTGGCTCCGAAACCAGAAGCGGCCCGATCCACACAATCGTGGATCGGGCCGCTCAACTACTCAGGCGAAGGGACGCTCCGCGATCAGCCGCACTCGCTGAAGCCACACACATGGCACTTCACACACCCTTCGGCGAACTCGAGCCCCGACCCACAATCCGGGCACGTCCCCATGAACGTCTGCGCTTCCGTGTTGTCGCTGAACAACTGCGCCTGCGCGCCACCCTGACCCATCGACACCGGCAGCGGCTTCGACAGCTTCTCGGTCGACGGTGCGGCTGACGTTCCAGCAACACCCGGCAGCTCCTGCTGCACCCCCTGCCGCTCCCGCCACCACTCCTCAAGCGCAATACCGATCGCATCCGGCACCGACAGCACCTTGTTCGGACCGAGGCCCACGGCGCGATCGGAGGAAATGCCGCGCAGCTGACGCACCACCGCCTGCAGCGGAATCCCCGAGCGCAACGCGAGCGAGATCAACCGCCCCATCGCCTCGGCATCGGCCATGGCCGAGCCGCCGGCCTTACCCAGGTTGATGAACACATCAAACGGCTGACCGCGGTCGTCCTCGCTGATGTGCGTGAACATCGTCCCCAGCGGCGTCTCCTTGCGGATGCTCATCGAGCGCAGCTTGTCCGGCCGCGCACGCTTCACGCGGCGCTGCAGGTTCTCGCTCTCGCTCTCGAACAACGCCTTCTTGAGCGACTCGATCTCGGCGTCCTTCTCCGCGAGCGTGCCCTTGAGTTCGCCGATCTCGCGACGCGTGCCGACCGCCACGAGCTCACTCTCGGCCGTGGCCGCGACGGCCACGTACTCCCCCGTACCGCCCGTCGCCTTCACTTCCTCACGCACCTTGGCCGCCTGCTCCGTGGCGCCGGTGGAGAGCACCTGGTTGTCGCGGCTGCCGTCGCGGTACACGGTCACGCCCTTGCACTTCATCTCGTAGGCGAGCTCGTAGATCGCGCGCACGTCGTCGATCGTGGCGGTGTAGGCGAAGTTCGTCGTCTTGGAAATTGCCGAGTCGCAGTGCTGCTGGAAGGCGGCCTGCATGCGGATGTGCCACTCGGGCGCGATGTTGTTGGCCGTCGTGAACACCTTCTGCCAACGCTCCGGCACTTCGGCGTGCTTCACGTGACCGGTGGTTGCGATGCGCTCCATGAGCTCATCGGAGTGCCACCCTTCACGCTTGGCGATCGCGACGAAGTCCTCGTTCACGTCGGGCATGCGGACGCCGGCCTGGTTGCGCATGAACGCGACCGCGAACAGCGGCTCCAGCCCGCTCGAGCAACCGGCGATGATCGAGATCGTACCGGTCGGTGCGACGGTCGTGACGTTGCAGTTGCGGAGCAGCTGCATCGGACGGATGCGCTGGCCATCGGCGTCACGCGCGCACGTTTCGTCGGGGCCCCAGATCGAGCGCGCCCACTCGGGGTACGGGCCACGCTCGGTGGCGAGCTTCTCGCTCTCCTTCTTGCTCTCGACGTCGAGGAACTCCATGACGCGGCGGCCCATCTCGACGCCCTCGGGCGAGTCGTACGGGATGCCCATGCGGATGAGCATGTCGGCGAAGCCCATCACGCCCAGGCCGATGCGGCGGATGCGCTTGCTGAGCGCGTCGATCTCGGGGAGTGGGTACTTGTTGACGTCGATGATGTTGTCGAGGAAGTGCGTGCTCAGGCGGATGTCGGCGCGGAGCGCCTCCCAATCCATCACGCCCTCGGCGCTCACGTACCAGCCGACGTTGACCGAGCCCAGGTTGCACACGTCGTACGGCAGCAGCGGCTGCTCGCCGCACGGGTTGGTCGCCTCGTAGGCGCCCATGTGCGGAACCGGGTTGTACTTGTTGGCTTCGTCGATGAAGAAGACGCCAGGCTCACCCGTGCGCCACGCGCCCAGGATCATCTTGTCCCACACTTCGCGCGCGCTCGCCTGCCCCGTCACCTGCTTGGTGCTCGGGTCGAAGAGGTCGTACATCGCGTCGGCCTTCACGGCCTCCATGAACGCGGTCGTGATGCCGACCGAGATGTTGAAGTTCACGTTCTGCGTCAGGTCTTCCTTGCAGGCGATGAACTCCATGACATCCGGGTGATCGACGCGCAGGATGCCCATGTTGGCGCCGCGACGCGTGCCGCCCTGCTTCACCGCGTCGGTGCTGGCATCGTAGAGCTTCATGAAGCTCACGGGACCGGAGGCGACTCCGGTCGTGGAGCGGACCATGGCGCCCTTGCTGCGCAGCCGCGAGAACGAGAAGCCCGTGCCGCCGCCCGACTGATGGATGAGCGCCATGCTGCGCAGCGTGTCGTAGATGCCGTTGCTGCCGTTGGAGAGCGCGTCTTCAACCGGGAGCACGAAGCAGGCCGAGAGCTGCCCAAGCGGACGGCCGGCGTTCATGAGCGTCGGCGAGTTGGGCTCGAAGCGGCGCTGCGTCATGAGCGCGTAGAACTCCTCCGCCTTGGCCGCCACCTGCGCCTCGGTCGCGCCGTAGCGACGATCGGCTTCTGCCACCACCGTGGCGACGCGCCAGAACATCGCCTCGGGCGTCTCGACTGGCTTGCCCGACTTGTCCTTGACCAGATAGCGCTTCTCGAGGACAGTGCGCGCGTTCTTGCTGAGCGTCGCGGGCGTAGCCGGGGGCGTCGAGGACAGGGGCATCAGGCAGGTCTCCAAAGGGCGGTGTGCGGGGCGGGACGGTCACAATCTGGCAAAACCAGCGCTTCGGGGCCGTTCTGAAGCGGGGGGCAAAGCTATGGGCGCTCGTGAAACCGCGCCAGCCTCGATGTATCGCCTTATTCAGAAGGGACTTACGAAATCAACATCACGAAAGAAGGGTCGTGCCACGCCGTCCACGAACCCTGCCCTTTCGGGTTGGTGCACCGATTGTGTCGCGCTCGTCGTCAGCTTCGCGCCAGCGATTTCCGGTGTTGACAAACCCTTTCGTAGCAACCTATTACGAAGTTCGGAGCACTCTGCGACCAATACCGTGACTCAGGGGCTCGTGACCGCGCCGTGACGAGCGCGGAGGACTCCCATTTGCCTGCTGGCACGTACCGCTGCATGGAGAAGACGTGCGATCAGCGGCGGCGTAACGTCACAACCTTGTCGTCCTGAGCGCAGCGAAGGACCTGCTTGTGAAGTCGAGCCGGAAAAGCAGGTCCTTCGCTG
>JANMLN010000070.1:0-1546 GCA_031372565.1 Gemmatimonadota bacterium
ACCGAGCGCGTGGCGCAACTGGAGCGCGCGCTGGGGACGGAGCGGGGTGGAGGGCACAACCGCCCACCCCCCAAGCGCATTGGCGTTAAGTCAGCTCAATTGGGGGCGTCGCCGGGGTCCTCGGCCCAGAGGCGTAGGCACCGTTCGGTGGCGCTCTGTCGGTTACGATGGGGGTCGTGGCGCACGAGGTGGGCGAGCGCCTCCGCGAGGAACTTTTGGATGTGCTCGAAGCGGATCGGGAGCAGGGCGCCACACAGCGCCTTCCACACGAGCGTCGTGATCGACCACTTGTGTCGGAGGAGCGACGCGACGGGCTCAGGCGGCGAGGACGGTGGCGTCGACGGCGTTGGTGTCGGCGCGCTCGTCGGAACCACAGGGGGAAAAAGCGCCCTCGACGGACCGCCGAGCGAGCGCGAAGCACAGCAGCTTGCCGGCCACCCAGCTCGCGATCGTGTCGTCGCGGAAGTTGGGCAGCCGGTCCAGTCCGCCGATCGACTTTTCCCGCTTGAATTCGAGCTCTACGAGCCACCTCAATCGGTAAAGTTCGAGCACCATCGCCGCCGAGAGACGAGCACGCGGCGCCGTCGTGAACACCACGACGTACTCGCTCCACGCGCGGTCCTCCGCCGTGATCTCGCTCGCCTTCTTCTCCCGCTCCAGGCGCGCGATCGCCTTCGCCGTCTGTTCGGCGTTCAGACGCACCGCGACGATGCGCCCGGAGATGATGGTCCCCGCGGGGCCGTGCACGCTCACGGGCCACTCCTTGACGCGGCCCGGGCGGCTGAGCCGCAGCACGCGCGGCTTGATGTCGATCGCCCGCCCGCGGCTGTCGAACAGGGGCAGCGAGGTGCGGGCGTAGCGCACGATCACCTTCCCGTTGCCCTGCTCGGCGTGCTCGATGTCGTGGGCGTTGCAGTAGGCGCGGTCCAACAGGTCGAGGTCGTCGGCTTCGATCTTGAAGCGCCGGAGCTTCTCCCCGCCGTGCACGTCCGTGATCTCCCACTGGTGGGGCCGCATGGTGGCGGCCTCGAGGCGGCAGTGCACGCGGAAGGTCGTGCCGCACGCCCCGGGCCGAGCGCCGCAGGTAGCGTCGGTGCAGAAGATGCGGTAGCCGCCCCAGCGCTCGGCGGCGAAGAGCTTGTCCGCGTTCGAGACGCCGACAGCGAGCTCGGAGAGCCAGGGTCCGACGGTGCGCATGCGGAGGTGGAGCGCGACCTTGCTGACGGAGACGAGGTGGATGGCGTGGGCCTGGGCGACGGTGAGGTCGAGCGGGGTGTCGGTGGCCACGTGGTGGAGGACCAGGCGGAGCAGCTTCTCGGGGTCCTTCAGTTTGGCGCGCTCGCCGCTCTTCGAGGGCTGCGAGCGACAGAGGTTGAGCTTCTCAGCCCGCTCCTTCCAGTCCGTGGGGAGCAGCGAGACGATGGCGTTCCAGCCGGCGGAGTCGAAGGTGTTGGTGTCCATGCCCCCACTCCAACGGCGGACCGGGGCACCGGCTAAACGCCAATGCCTCCCCCCCCGGCCAGTTTTGCAGGAACATTCCCGTCGG
>JANMLN010000107.1:0-5724 GCA_031372565.1 Gemmatimonadota bacterium
GAAGCGAAGGACCTGCTTGTGCCTTTGAGGGGCGACAAGCAGGTCCTTCGCTTTGCTCAGGACGACGTGTTACGACGAGAATCCGATCCAGCGCCCCGCCATCGCCACCGTGAACCAGAGGGCCACCGACCCGAGCGCGATCATGCGACTCTGCGTGCCGGTCGCGAACCCGTCACGCATCGCGATCCGCTGCCGCACCAGCAGCGTGAACGCGATCGCGAAGGGCAGGGTCCCCATCTTCACCCAGAACGACGGGTTGTGGTAACACTTCACCGCCTCCGACATGAACAGCAGGAAGCCCGTGCCGAGCATGAGCGCGAGGCTCCAGATCAGCCAGCGATGCGCGCCGCGCGCAAGCGTCGCGATCGGCGTGTCGGTCAGCGCCGCGCCCAGCAGGCGCAGATCCACCAGGAGCACCGCGCCGCCGAGCGAGGCGAGCCCGAGCAGGTGCACGGCCTCGATGACCGGGAACATCCAGATCGAGGTGCGCACGAACTGACCGAGCGTGGAGCCCTCGCACCACTCGAACCAGGGGAGCAGGTCGAGGCTCATGGTGCCGGCGCCTTGCAGCTGGCGGCCCACACGACCCACGCCGGCTGCTGGCGGATGTCGCAGTCGAACCAGTTGTAGGCGATCAACCGCCCGCTCACGATCACGCTGCTCCACGCCACGAGCGAGACGGTGGCGGCCAGGCGCGCGGCGCGCGGCGGCCGGATGCCCACATCCCACTCCGCCACCGAGCGCTGCGTGCGCGAGTGGAACACGAACACGTTGATCCCGGCAATCACGAGGCAGAGGAGCTTGAGCCGGAAGAAGACGCTGTGGAAGTACGTGAGCGGTTGCGCATAGAACAACAGCACGCCCGTGACGACCATGACGGCGAAGCTGCTCCGCGTCCACGGCAGCAGCCGCTCGGTGAAGGTGGTCACGGGTATGTCGGCAAAGGCGCGGCCCAGCAGGCGCAGATCGAGCATGATGGCAGAGCCCGCGAACAGCGCGAGCATGAGCACGTGAAGCGACTCGGTGAACGGCCAGACGTACTGCGACTCGTGGAGCGCGATGCTCCACTCCGTGCTCGCGAGCCACGCGAGAAACGATTCGATCATCGTGGGTCGCTGGTCAGCCGGTCACTTGGGCGTGCCGGGGGCCGGACTTGCCGCGGTGGGACTCGACGGAGCCACGACATACACGGCGTGGCACTTCACGCACGACTCGTACAGCTCGGCCCCCGCGTCGAACACGCGCTTCACGTCACGCGCCTGTGCCGCCTCGCGCGCCTTGACGGCGGCGTCGAGCATGCCGCGCGCGAGCGTCATCCACTCCCCCTGGTTGAGCGCACGCGGCGACATCATCATCAAGTTGCCGGCCTCGGCGATCACCGTGGCGCTGTTGCGCACCGCCACCCATTCCTCGTCGTTCTTCGGGGCATGCTCCGTGATGCCGTTCTTGTCGGAGGTCGAGCCGACCGCGTCCCAGTAGCTGTCGGCGGCGGGCTCGACGACTTCCGCCATGAGTTGCTTGTTGCTGGCCACGATGACGAACGGTGGCTGCTGCGGCGGTGGCGGCGCCTTCTCGCACGCGGCGAGGGTGGCAACGGCGACCAGTGCCGCGATGCGACGATGGGTGATCACTTGGACGTCTCCTTGGGAAGCGCAAAGACCACGATCGTGGGGGCGCCCGGATGGGCCCGCGCCCAGAACGGTCCCGGGCGCCCCGTGGCCACGGCCACGTACTGCGTGCCCTTGACCTCGTACGTCACGATGCCGCCGCCGATCGCGCCGCCCGTGTTGAAGCGATAGCGAACGCTGCCGGTCGCAGCATCGAGCGCGAGGAAGTCGCCGTTCAGTTCGCCGGCGAAGGCAAGTCCACCCGCAGTGGTCGTGACACCGGCAAGCACCGGCGCATCGGAGCGGAGCTTCCACCTGACGGCGCCCGTGGAGGCATCCACCGCCGTGATCCATCCGCCCCACGCCGTGTCGGGCACGGCCTGCCCGCCGAGATACATCTGGAAGGGAATGAACTTGACCGTATCATCGAGCGTGAACGTGGCGCACCAGTCCACCGCCGGCGTGATCAGCACGTTCGCGCCGGGATGATAGGCGGGTCCGTTCCACTGCACGCCGCCGAACACACCGGGGCAGGCGCGCGTACCGGCCTTGGTCACCGGGGCCTTCTCGTTGAGTAGCGTCGTGACTGGCGTGGCGAAGAGCCGCTTGTGCGAGTCGCGATCGATCACGCGGAGCATGCCATCCTTGCCCGTGGTGGCGACGAGATTGCGCATGGTGCCGCCCACCATGCTGCGGTACAACGGACTCACCTGCGTCAGATCCCAGTCGTGTTCGTCGTTGGGTACGAGCTGATCGAACCACGCCAGCTTGCCGGTGGCCGCGTGAATCGCCAGCAGCGAGTTGGTGTACAGGTTGATGCCGCCGCGCATCTCCTGCGGAAAATCAGGGGCGGGGTTGGCCGCCGACACGAAGAGCAACTGCTTCTCCGTATCGAACGACAGCGGGGTCCACAGCGCGCCGCCGCCGACGGGCAGGTTGCCCGCCATCTTCCACGTTTCGGCCCCGGGCTCGCCCGGCGCGGGCACGATGTTGAAGCGCCAGACCGGCGCTCCGTTGTCCATGCGGAACGCCTGGACCCAGCCTCGAATGCCGAACTCGCCGACTGCGGGTCCGATGAAGAGCAGGCTGTCGGAGACGAGCGGTGCCATCGTGAACGTCTCGCCCTTGCTCGCTTCGCCCACATGTCGCGCCCAGAGGACCACCCCCGTTTCCCGGTCGAGCGACATCACGTACCCATCGCTCGTGCCGCGAAACAGGCGCCCGTCCTTCATGGCCACGCCGCGGTTGCGCGCGCCGGGCAGGTCGGCGGCGATCGGCTTCCACGCGTGACGCCACCGCTGGCGGCAGGTGGCCGCGTCCACGGCGAGTGTCACGTTGCCGATCGTGAGGTACATCGTGCCGTCGTAGATGAGCGGGCCGGTCTGGAACCCTTCGTTCTCGCCCAGCTGGTAGATGCACGATGGGCGCAGTCGCGCCGCGTTGGCGCTCGTGATCTGCGTGAGTGGCGAGTAGCGCGAACCCGCGAGGTCGCGCGTATGCGTGAGCCAGTCGCGCCCACGCGATGGCGCGGCAACGAGCTCTGCCTGACTCGGCCCGGTACCCTTGGGCAGCAGTCCGCCTTCACCGCGTACGAAGTCCGGCGCTGCCCGACGAGGACCCTTGCCCGCGGCGGCGACGCTCGGCGGCGGTGTGAGACGGACGTCTGCGAGCTGACTCCGGTCGGTGCTCATGGATGCCGTCGTGGCGGCGTATCCGTTGCGTTCAAGCATGTAGGCGAGCACGGCCACATAGTCGGCGTCCGGGAGCGTGCCCCCGGCGTTCTTGGGCATCGTCTGCTTCGTGACGTAATGCAACTCGGCCAGCGAGCGCTCAGGGCGCGCCCACTTCTGCAGGAACACGCTGCCCGTGAGGGGGGCGGCGATGCCGTCGTCGAGCCGCATGCCGTGGCAGTTGGCGCACGAGCGCGCATAGACCGTGGCGCCGGCGTCGGCCTGCTCGCGCGTGAAGTTGAGGACCGTCGCGGCAGTGGCGACCGCACCCTGTGACGCGCCAGTGCGCGGGCTCACGAGCACGCCGCCGACGAGCGTCAGCAGCAGGTGGACAGGAGGGCGTGCACGCATCGCGGGGCCTCGCGGGTCGACAACGGATGAGACAGGAGCAGGGTGCCGAGTTCGCAGCAGGGGATGATACCGGTGGGCTCTGGTGCCGCAAGGACGCGCGCCACCTTGCGAGCGACGCGGACGCAGGGCTGTTTACGGCATGAGCACTCCCGACGTGAACGACACACCGCGGTCGCCTGCGCGACGCGACCTGATTGCCGGCGCCGCGGGCGCGATGGGTGCCGCCGCGTTGTCGACGCTGCCCGCGCTTGGGTTGGCGCAGAAGGCCGCGGCCGTCGCGCCGGCAGCCGCAGCACCGCCACCGCCCGTCGTGCCGGCCGACCCGACCAAGGTGATCGGTACGCCGACCTCGGCCGTTGGCCAGCGGTCACCCTTCGTCAAGCCCTCACGCACCCCCACGGGCGACGTGCAGGGGTCCTCGCTGACCCCGCACGGCAGCCTGACGGGAACGATCACCCCGGCCGATCTGCATTTCGAGCGGCACCACGCGGGGGTGCCGCTCATCGATCCGGAGCGCCACGCGTTGACCGTGCACGGCCTGGTCGCGCGTGAGATGGTCTTCACGATGGACGACCTGCGGCGGATGCCGCAGGTGACGCGCACCTACTTTCTCGAGTGCTCGGGCAACGGACGCGCGGCCTTCCGCGATCCGAAGCCGGAGCTGTCTGCGCAGCGCGTCATCGGGCTGATGAGCAACACCGAGTGGACCGGCGTGCCGCTGCGCGTGCTGCTCGAGGAATGCGGCATCAAGGGCGATGCGAGCTGGATGCTCGCCGAAGGAAGCGATGCCTGCATGCTCACGCGGTCGATTCCGGTGGCGAAGGCGATGGACGACGCGCTGCTCGTGTGGGCGCAGAACGGCGAGCCCCTGCGCCCCGAGCAGGGCTTCCCGCTGCGACTGCTCCTCCCGGGATGGGAGGGCAACGCCAACGTGAAGTGGCTGCGTCGACTCGAGCTCGGCACCGCGCCGTGGATGACACGCTGGGAAACGAGCAAGTACACCGACCCGCTGCCGGGCAACAAGGCCCGCCAGTTCAGCTTCGACATGGACGCCAAGAGCATGATCACGAGCCCGAGCGTGCCCGAGGTGGTCACCGCCGGATGGCGGCCGGTGAGCGGCGTGGCGTGGACGGGACGCGGACGGATTGCGCGCGTGGAGGTGAGCGTCGACGGTGGCGCGGTGTGGCATGACGCGACATTGCACGAGCCCGTCTTGTCGAAGGCGGTCACGCGTTTCAGCTGGATGTGGCACTGGCAGGGGGAGCCGGCGTTGCTGCTCTCGCGCGCCACGGATGAGACGGGGTATGTGCAGCCGACGCGCGCCGAGCTGGTGGCCGCGCGCGGACCTGGCACCGACTATCACTTCAACCAGATCGTTGGCTGGCAGGTGAGCAACACCGGTGCGATGACCTTCCACGGAGGACGCTGAGATGCGCCCCTTCGCGAGAGGCATTGTGATGGGTGGCATGGCCATGCTCGCCGCCTGCAGCGACAGCGGCTCGGCTGGGAGCGACGGCGCCGTGAAGGTGTCGCGCACCAACGGCGGCCCGCCCCCGGGTCAGCACTTCGGGCTCGGGCGCGCGGCCACTCCAGCCGAGGTGGTCGCCCTCAATCTCGACGTCGCCCCGGACGGAGCGGGGCTGCCCGCGGGGACGGGGAGCGTGGCGCTCGGCGCGACGGTGTACGCGAAGCAGTGTGCCAGCTGCCACGGCGCCAAGGGGGAAGGGGTCGCGCCCCTGTATCCGCAGTTGGTCGGGCGCGACCCCGCTGGTGAGACGTTCGACTTTGCGAAGGACCCGAAGATCGCGCGCACGATCGGCAACTACTGGCCGTATGCGACGACACTGTTCGACTACGTGCGCCGCGCCATGCCGATGGCGGCACCCGGTTCGCTTACCAACGACGAGTTGTACGCCGTGACGGCGTATCTGCTTGCGGAGAACAAGGTGATCGCCGCCGACGCAACGCTCGACGCGGCATCGCTGGTGGCGGTCAAGATGCCGGCGCGCGACCGGTTCGTGCGCGACGACCGGAAG
>JANMLN010000108.1:0-36399 GCA_031372565.1 Gemmatimonadota bacterium
GCACGCCGGCGTGCAACCGGACCGGCACCTTGTACACGCCCAGCGCCTTGATCGGCTCGTGGAGTTCGATCATGCGCTTCTCGACGTGGAAGCCCTGCGCTTCGAGCTGGTGCGCGATGTCGGAACCGGTCACCGACCCGAACAGCTTGCCCTCTTCGCCGACGCGGGCGGAGAAGGTGAGCTGCACCTGCTCGAGCTTGCCGGCGAGCTCCTGCGCGGTGGCCTTGCGGGCCGCCTCGGCGGACTCGAGGCGGGCACGCTCCTGCTCGATGCGCTTGCGGTTGCCCGGGGTCGCCTCGTAGGCGAGTCCACGCGGGAGCAGGAAGTTGCGCCCGTATCCGGCAGAGACCTTCACGATCTCGCCCGGCTCGCCGAGCTTGTCGATCGCGGCGCGAAGAATGACGTCCATGTTCACTCCGAAGATTGGGGAGACGGTCGGGCGCGGCGGCGCCAGTCGAGCCAGGTATCGCCGACGCCCAGTCCGAGCGACGCCGCCAGGACGGCCGGCGCCACGATGGGAAAGGCGAGCAATGACGCGAGCGCGAGCAGCACGGTGGCAACGCGCCCCGGCTTGAAGAACCAGGCGAGGACTCCGAGCCCGCGAAGGGCGAAGAGCGCGCCAAAGAACACGATCAGATTGATGCCGACGAGTACGCCGGGTTCGAACTCCGGCAGCACGAAGAGCACGAGACCCGCGGCCAGCCCCCACACGAGGTGGTCACTGAAGCGGAAGTCGCGCAGTGCCCCGAGCGGGTCCCCGAGCGGGCGTCGGCCGAGCCGATGGTACAGGGCCCACGCCAGCGCCAGCGCCGCGAGGGACTCGAGCGCCAAGACGGCCGGAGCCACCTTGGCATAGGCGAGCGCGAGCGCCGGCAATGCCCGCAGTTGGGCGAGGAAGTCAGTCCCGAACTCCGCCATGGCCGGTGACTTGGCCACGGCGTCGGTCCACTCCTTGGAGGCGAAGTACTCCTCCCACATCGCGATCGGGCGGGTCAGCCGGTCGCTGTACTCCCCGTTGAGGATGGCGACGAGGCGCTCACCGCCGCCCTGCGTGAACAGGGTGACGAGCAGCGCGCCCAGCAGCGCGACGCCCACCGTGATGAGCGCCGGGGTGAAGAATGACCCCCCGTCCTGCCGCCGCACGCGAGCGAGCACGACCAGCCCGAACAGCGACGCGACGGCCGCCGCCCATCCCCGCTCGACCGCATCGAAGGCGTCGGCAGGGAGCGGCCAGACCACCGCCAACACCGCCACCGCGCCCCAGGCGAGGGCGAGCCAGATGCTGCCGCCCGCCACCCAGCCGGCGAGCATGAGCGCGCCGAGGGCGGGGAGGACGAGCAGCATCGAGCGGGTGATAGGGACGACGATGGCCGCAACCTGCGGGATGAGGACCATCCCGATGAGAGCGAGCACCACGAGTCCCCACCCCCGGCCGCGCGCAGCAGCGACCGGTGCAGGACTGGTCACAACGTTACGGCTGGTGGCCGCGGGTGTACGGAATCAGAGCCAGGAAGCGGGCCTTCTTGATGGCCTTGGCGAGCTGGCGCTGGTGCCGGGCATCCACGCCGGACAGGCGGCTGGGGAGGATCTTGCCGGTGTCCGTGATGAAGCGGGCGAGCAAGCGGTCATCCTTGTGGTCGACGTACCGGATGCCGGCTTCGATGATCGGGCTGGGCTTCTTGAATCGGCGCATGGGTGTCTACTCCTCGTCGTCGTCGTCGTCATCACGGGCAGCCTTGGCCGCGAGTTCCGCGCGGCGGGCTTCGGGAACGCCAAGTTCGTGCTCATGCAGCGAGACGAGGTAGCGGATCACGCTGTCGTCCAGCTTGAGCGCGCGCTCGTACTCGGGGAGCGTCTTCGGCTCCGTGGTGAAATACGCGATGACGTAGTAGCCGTTTTCACGGCGCTTGATGGGGTACGCGAGTTGGCGGCGTCCCCAGCTTTCCAGCTTCACCTCGCCGATCGGGCTGAGGAGAGCGTGGAAGCGACCGAGCTTCTCGGTAATGGCGGCGTCTTCGAGGGCAGAGTCGAAGATGTACACCGCCTCATAGGTGCGAGGCATGCAGGCAAAGCTCCCTTTGGACTTGAGACTGCGCCCCCCGCGCGCTTGCCAGAGCCCGGGGGGAGGGGAATTGTGGCCGCACCGCAAACGCGGGCGGGTCGAACCAAGCCACGTAAGCTATTCGCCTACCCGATGCGACGCAATGCACTCCGTGCGTCACGCAGGTGTGTCGCGCGCGCCACACCCTGTTGCGCGGAAACGACCTGCTTGGGCGGACGATCAGGCGTTACGCAGGGGCGTCACCTCCCTCTGACGATGCGTGCAAACATGTGTCGCAGCCTCGGCCCGCGTGCTCCGGTCTGCTTTATGCGTCACGGGGAGTCATCACCGGCACGTCGTCTACAGCTCCGGAGCCGTTCATGAACCCGCGCTCGTTCGCAGTGGCCGCCGCCATTCTCATGGCCGCCGCCAGTCCAGCCGCCGCCCAGACATACGGTTTCGATTCCCTGACCTGCGGGTCTGGAGCCGGACTCGGCACCTATCAGGGCTTTACCTGGGGCGGGTTCCTCTGCTACGACGCCACGATCCCGACGGGCTTTCCCAACAACCTGAACAACGGCGTCGTCTCGCTCAAGAACGTCATCTACAACCGCGGCGGCACTGGCTCATTCATCGCGCGCGCCACCTCGTTCAACCTGACGAGCGCGTACGTGACGGCCGCTCGGTCGAACTACCCCGAGATCTATCGCTTTCGCGCCATCAGCGGCGGCTCGCAGGTCGGCTTCGTCGACGTCACGACGGGGAATGCGGCGCAACTCGTCTCGTTCAACTTCGCCAATATCGACAGTGTGGTGCTGGCGAACATCAGCAACCCCAGTGGGAACGCGGGCGTCGTGATCGACGACATCACCTTCGACGCCCCCTCGAGCAGCGTGCCGGAGCCGGCGTCGGTGGCGCTCGTCGCGTCCGGGCTCGTCGGTGTCGCCGTTGTCGGGCGCCGCCGCCGTCGTCGCTAGTGCGCGGCACCGCTCATCCACACCCCAGCCCAAGCGCATGCGCCTGACTGCGTTCGCCACCGTCCTCACCGGCTCGGCGCTCCTCCTGGCCGCTACGGCCCCGTCGGGTGCCCAGACCTTCAGCAACAAGTCCGCTTTCCTCTCCGCGGCCGGTAGCCCGTCGTACACCGAGACCTTCGAGAGCGTCCCGATTGCCAAGGACGCCAACTATTACGGATCGTTCACCAAGAACGGCATCAGCTACGCGCCGAAGGCGGGCGTACCCGGGCACAACCTGTACGTCAGTTCGCCCGGGTACACCAACTTCGGTGCAGGAATCGGGGCAACCACCTCGAGTATCCTCACCTCCAACGGCGATGAGTGGTTCCGCCTGACCTTCGCGTCGACGGTGTACGGCTTCGGTCTCGATGCGTACTACAACGGCCTCGGACCGACGACCACGTCGTTCTTCAACGGCTCGACCCTGCTCGGCAGCGTCTCGTACAACGGCACGGCGATGATCGGATTCGCCGGGTTCCTCTCGTCCAGCTTCACGCCGATCACCGCCGTGGAGTTCCAGTCCTCGCGGGGCGGTACACTCAACACGGGCATCGATAACGTCATCATCTACGATGCGCCCACCTCGTCGGTCCCCGAGCCCGCCTCCCTCGCGCTCGTAGCGTCGGGGCTCGCAGCGGTCGCTCTCGTCGGGCGTCGTCGACGTCGGTAGCACGCCGCGTCACCACCAGGTACGACCACGGGGGCCGAGATCACTCGGCCCCCGTTTCGTTCTCCGCTCCGGACGCGAGCGCTACACGTTGAACCGGAACAGCAGCACGTCACCATCCGCGACGACGTACTCCTTGCCCTCGCTGCGCACCGCGCCCTTGTCGCGCGCGCCTTTCCATCCGCCGTGCGCCACGAAGTCGTCGTACCCCACCGTCTCTGCGCGAATGAAGCCGCGCTCGAAGTCGGTGTGAATGACGCCGGCGGCCTTGGGCGCGGTATCGCCATTGTGAATGGTCCACGCGCGGACCTCCACTTCGCCTGCCGTGAAGTAGGTGCGCAACCCCATCAGGTGATAGCCCGCGCGAATCAGCCGATCGAGGCCCGCGCTCTCGAGCCCGAGCGACTGCAGGAACTCGGCGCGGTCCTCCGCTGGCAGCTCCGCCAGTTCGGCTTCGATCTTGGCCGAGAAGGTGACGACTTCGGCATGCTCCCCACTCTTGGCGATCGCCGCGCGCAGCGCGATCACATGTGGTCCCTCGGTACCGGTGAGCTCCGCGTCCGTCACGTTCGCGGCGTACAGCACCGACTTGGTGGTCAGCAGCTGCAGCGGTGCGAGGATGGCCAGCTCGTCGGCCGAGAGCTTCGCCTCCCACAGGCCGCGCCCCTCGGTCAGGAAGCCCAGCGCCTTTTCGAGCACGGGCAACTCTGCCGCCGCCTCCTTCTCGCCCACGCGCGCGGCCCGCTTCGTCTTGTCGATCCGCTTCTCCACCGCGCCCAGATCGGACAGCGCGAGCTCGAACTCGATGACCTCGCGGTCCCGCACCGGGTCGACGGCGCCCATGACATGCGTCACGTCGGGGTCTTCGAAGCAGCGCACCACGTGCACGATCGCGTCGGTCTCGCGGATGTTGGCGAGGAACTTGTTGCCGAGGCCTTCGCCCTGCGCCGCGCCCTTGACCAAGCCTGCGATGTCCACGAACTGCACGACGGCAGGCACGGTCTTCTTGGGCTGCACGATCTGCACGAGCGGCGCGAGGCGTGGGTCGGGCACCTCGACCATGCCGACGTTCGGCTCGACCGTGCAGAAGGGATAGTTGGCCGCTTCAGCCTTGGCGGCGGTGAGGGCGTTGAAGAGGGTCGACTTCCCCACGTTGGGGAGGCCGACGATACCAAGCTTGAGCATGGGAGCAAGACTCTGGAATACGCAGGCGCGGCGGCGGAGTGCCAGTGCGCTGTGAACGCGCGGTTCGGCCACGCAACCCGGGACCACCAAGCGGGAACCTGCGCGTGACGCCGGAAGTATAGCGCCACGACCCCTGCTCGTGGCACGATCAATGCAGAGGGATGTTTCTCGTCCGACGATCCGATGCTTGTCGATAGGGAGTGTGGCGCGCCGCGCCATTCGCTCGTCTCGACGAAGTCGGCCCGAGTTTCAACGCTCATCCTGCCTCTGGAGGCCCCATGCACACACCGCTTTCGTCGATGCAGACCGCTCGCACGAGTGCGTCAACGAAACGGCGCTGGCTTGCAGCGGCGCTGGCGTTGGTCGTTTTTCAGGCGATGTGCGTGCTGCTGTTCGTGTAGGCAACTCGCAACACCCTGTCGCAGAAGGCCCCGCTTGTCAGCGGGGCCTTCTGCATACTACGGCTCGAGTTCGCGTGGCTCGCGTGGCTCGCGTGGCTCGCGTGGCACCGCATTGAACCGGTTCATCGCCACGGCAACGCCATCTTCTGCCCACGTCTGGCAGGCAGCCGTGCACGCGGGCATGAGCGCGTAGATCGCGGCCTGGTCGTCGTCAGCCACCGCGCCGAGGACGTACTCGGCGAGATCGGGAATCGGCGTGTCGGGGGTCGTCGGGCCGACGCCGACGCGCAGGCGCGCGTAATGCTCATGCCCGATGGCGCGCTCGAGGTCACGAAGGCCGTTGTGACCGCCGTGCGAGCCCTTGGGGCGGATGCGCACCCGTCCCACGGGGATGGCGACGTCATCGACGACCACGAGCAGGTCGGCGCGCGGGTCGACTCCCCGCGCGAGGTCGGGGGCCACCGCGTGGCCACTCAGATTCATGAACGTCTGCGGCTTGAGCAGCCGTACTCCGGTCTCGCCGACTCGGCCGTCGGTGACGAGGGCCTGGCCCTCGGTTTGCCACGGGGGGAAATGCCAAACGTCGGCCAGGTGGTCGAGGACCCACCAGCCGACGTTGTGCCGTGTGTTCGCGTACCGACGCCCCGGATTGCCGAGGCCGACGATCAGCTTCATGCCAGACGGCTGGGCGACCAGAGCCGCCCTTACTTCTTGGCCTCGGCCTCTTCGTCCGCCTTGGCCTTGCGGATGACTTCCGGATCCCCGGCGCCTTCAGCCGCGGCGTCAGGCTTGGCGGCCGCTTCGATCGCGGCACGCGGGGCCGCACAGACGCAGATCGTGAGATCCATGTCGGTGAGGATCTCGATACCCTCGGCGACCGTGAGCTCGCGCACGTGGATCGAGTCACCCAAGTCGAGCTTGGTGATGTCGACGTCGACGTGGCTCGGGATGATCGCCGGGTCGCAGCGGATCTCGAGGTCGCGCTGCGGCTGGTCCATGACGCCGCCATTGAGGCGGACGCCATCGGCCGTACCGACGAGGTGCAGCGGGACGCGGACCGTCACCTTCTCACCGGCCACGAGCTCCTGGAAGTCGACGTGGAGGATCTGCTTCTTGAACGGGTGGCGCTGCACCTCACGGATGAGCGTGCGGGCCTGCGTGCCGTCGATCGAGAGCTCGATGACGGTCGCTTCGGCGGCGATGCGGCCGAGCAGCTTGCCCAGCTCGCGCGCGTCGAGGGAGAGGCCCATCGGAGCGCGGGCGTGCCCGTAGATCACGGCCGGGACGCGGCCAGCGGCGCGCAATGTGCGCGCGACACCCTTGCCGGTGTCGGTACGAGCGGAAGCGGAGAGGGAAGCGGTCGCCATGGTAGAACCCTGATGCGAAGGTGAAGCCGGACTAGTCGAAGAGTGCGCTGACCGACTGGTCGCTATGCGTGTAACGGATGGCCTTGGCGAGCAGCTCGCTCACCGAGAGAATGACCAGTGAAGGGAAACGCCGGTCGGAGGCGATTCGCATCGAGTCCGTCACCGCGACTTCGGTGATCGGGGCCGACGAGAGCCGTTCGACCGCAGGGCCGGAGAAGAGCGCATGCGAGCAGCACGCGTAGATGTCGGAAGCACCCAACTGCTTGAGCGCCTTCGCCGCCTCCGAGATGGTCCCCGCGGTGTCGATCATGTCATCGACGAGGAGACAATCCCGGCCTTCCACTTCACCGACCACGTTCAGCACTTCCGCGACGTTCGCGGCAGGCCGGCGCTTGTCGATGATCGCCAGCGTGCCGTTGAGCCGCTTGGCGAACCCCCTCGCCATCTTGGCCGACCCAACATCGGGGGCCACGACGACGAGATCCTTCAGCTGTTTCTTGCGATAGTGCGCGACGAGGACCGGCGCCGCGTAGAGATGATCGACCGGAACGTCGAAGAACCCTTGCAGTTGGTGCTGGTGGAAATCGAGCCCCAGCACCCGGTCTGCCCCGGCCGTCTCGATCAGGTTGGCCACGAGCTTGGCTCCGATCGCGACACGCGGCTGGTCCTTGCGGTCCTGCCGCGCATAGCCGTAGTACGGCATCACGCAGGTGATGCGCGCCGCCGACGCCCGCCGAGCCGCATCGATCAGGAGCAACAGCTCCATCACGTTGTCGGCCGGTGGATTGGTCGGCTGCACGATGAAGACATCCGCACCGCGGATATTCTCATCGATCCGGACGAAAATTTCTCCGTCGGCAAACCGGGTCACCGTGCATTTCGCGAGTTCCACCCCAAGGTGGCCCGCGATCTCCTCCGCGAGCGGCTGGTTGGCCGTTCCCGAGAGAAGCTTGAACCCGGCGCCAGGCGATTGTGTCCCGTCCATGAGCGCAGCCTTGAAACGTAATCCCGGCAAGAAGTTCGGTCAATCGTCCCGCGCCTGGCAGCGTGACGATTGCCCCTGGTGGACTCGAACCACCATTCGCGGATCCAAAGTCCGCTGTCCTGCCATTGGACGAAGGGGCAGTGAGCCGCCTAAGCTACGCGAGAACCTCGACTTGAGCAACGCGATCGGCCGTGGTCGTCTCCACCAGCCGTTCGCCCGCCTCGATCGGAAGCACGGGGGCGATCCCGCTGTGCTCCGGAATCACCACCACCGTGGCCCCGGACCCCGACATCAGCGCCACGGTCCGCTTCCCCAGCTGCTCCCGCACCTCCGCCTTCCGCACCGCCGCCAGATGCGCGGCAATCCGCGGGAACCGCTTGAGCACCACCGACTCGAAGTCGTTGGTGGCCATCTGTGCCACCTGCGACCAGCTCCCGATCGTCACCGCGATCGCGGTGCTCCGGTGAAAGGCGACCGCCGTCGCACGCGCCTCGTCCAGCCACCGATAGGCGTCCGCCGTGGGCACCCCCGCCTCGAACACCACGAGCCAGCAGCGCTTCGGCGGCAGCGGGGGCACCGGGCGCAGCTGCTCGCCGTACCCCCAGGCGAGCGCCAGCGGATCGGTGCCCGTGAGAAAGGGCACGTCCGCGCCGAGGGACGACGCCAAGGTGTGGAGCCGTTCCCGACCGATCGGACGCGGTGCCAGCGCATCCAGCGCGCGGAGGACGGCTCCGGCATCGGCACTGCCTCCGCCCAACCCGCCCCCGACCGGAATCTGCTTCTCCAGTTCGATGGCGAAGCCGCCAGGCCAGCCCGACGCCTCCGCGTAGGCCACGGCCGCTCGCCACGCGAGGTTCTGCTCCACGGGCCCCAGTCCGGTCACCGGCAGCGTCGGACCCTTCGCATCCAGCGATCTGGGCCCGTCCGTGGTCCGAACGGTCACGATGTCCGCCAGCTCGAGTCGGCAGAACAGGGTGTCGAGCCGGTGGTAGCCGGTGGGTTCGCGGTCGTGCACCTGCAGGAACAGGTTGACCTTGGCCTGCGCCGCGACGCGCGCCGCACGGCTCATGCGCCGTCCTTGGCCACCTTGGCCATGTCCCCGAGCGAGACACCCAGTCGCGCGAAGTAGATGATGCCCATCGTCGTGATCGGGATGTACGACACGATGTGGAAGCCGATCGCCCACGTGACCGCCTGCGTGGCCGGCACACCGTACAACGCGAGGCCTGCCTTGCCGAGCGCTTCGAAGGCACCGAAGAACCCCGGAGCCGCTGGAATCGCGACACCGATGGCGATGATGCCCTGCAAGAAGAGCGCGGCCGACAGCGGAGCCGTGATGCCCACCGCCTTGAACGCGATCCAGAAGGCGACGCCGTTCATGATCCAGTGCACGATCGTCCAGAGGATCGCCGCGATCGCGCGCCCCGGATGCCGCAGCACGCCCAAACCGGCGGTGAACGACCGGATGAACGCGATCCCCTTCTCCTCGATCGCGGGCGCGACGCGTCCCGCGAGCACCTGGAACAACCGCTCGACCTGCGACGGAAACCAGGCAAGCGCTGCGAGCGCCAGCAGCACCACGCTGAGCGCGGCGCTCGAGACGCCGATCCAGCGGAGCGCCGAATAGCCGGCAATCGGCGTGTCGCGCGGAAAGGCAGGGTCGAGCATCCCGACGAGCATCAGGGCGACCACGACGGCCGCATCGAAGATGCGATCGACCGCGATCGAGGCGAACGCCGCGGAGAATGGCACGTCGCGTCGCTCGCGGCTCAGGGCGAAAGCCCGGGCGAGCTCGCCCGCACGGGCCGGCACAAGGTTGTTGATCCCCATGCCGATTGCCACGGCGCGCCAGAGCGGACCGAAGGGCAGGTTGGGCACGACCCCCCCCAGAATGGGACGCCAACGAATGGCGCGGAGGAAGAAGATCGAGGTCCCGGCGGCGCTCGCCAGAATGAGCAGCCCGAGGTCGGCCTGCGCCAGCGCGTGCGAGACCTCGCCGACGTTCACGTCACGCAGGGCGTACCACATCAGGAGGGCGCTCAGCACGAAGCCGAGCACCCCACGCACTCCCATTTTCATGGTCGTCTACTCCGCGCCGACGAGTTCGAGGAGGGCGAAGAGTTCGTCGACCTCATCCGGTGACGGGCTGCCATTGCGCGCCTTGACCGCATTGCGAATCTCGAGGGCCCGGTCGAGCGCCGAGCGCCCGCGGTACTCGAGGTCCTCGATGGCCACCACACTCTCGTCGTTGAGGGCGACCGGTTCTGCGAGCGGCTCGTCGGCCAGGCGCTCGAGGCCCGCGAGCCCTTGGCCCAGCAGTTCCAGGAGCGCGCCGCCACGAATTCCACCGCCGTTTGCCACCGCCCCGGAAGACGCGGCCGGTACGACGGGAGCCACCGCGGCCACGGGCATGGCCGGCGTCGCACGATGGGCCGGCGCAGGCGGCCCGGAGACGAGGCTCTCCTGTCCATCGGGGGCCAGGCTCTCGATCGGCACGATCACGTCGCGCCGCGTCTGTGCCGGAGCCGGGACGGCCACGACGGCGCTGATGGCGGGGACAGCGCCCATCGGGGTCGGCGCGCGCAGGTGCGGCGCATCCGGTGGCGGTGCGTTGAGGATCGCGGAGATGCGCGTGATGGGATCGCCGCCTTGCCGCGTGAGGAGCGTTGCGACCTCGTCGACCTGATCGAGATGACCGGAGTCGAGACGGCCCACGCCCTCGAGGGCCCGCTGCGCAAACTTGGCGACAGTGGTCTCCGCGAAACTCTCGGCGTGGTTCATGAGCGTGCGGACCGCCAGGCGCAGTTCGCGCCCGACACGATCGCGCGACACGATGTCCGTGGCGCTGCGCCCCTCGGCCACGAAGCGCCGCAGGTGCTCGGCCATGCTCACGACTTCGAGACGAAAGCGCTGGTGCGGCGTACTCGGCGGCTCCGCGTTCCGATCGAGGAGGTGCGGACCGTCGTCTTCGTAGAAGAGGGTCGCGATCGGGACGATGCGATCGCCTTCGGCACTCTCGCTCTGCCATGCCGCGATCGCGTTGGCGAACCGCGAAAGCTCGGGCCCGGTGGCGGCCGGCGCCTCGCCAGCGCGCAGGGCGATTCCGGCGCGGGCCAGGACGTCGGTGGCGGCGGCGAGGACCTCGTGCGCCAATTCGCCGATGACCCCCGACTCGCGTTCGATCGACAACAGGGCGCGCTCGATTCCCTCGACGATCTCTGCCATCGGGGGCAGATCCTTGAGGGCGGCGATGCCGCGGAGGCGGCGCACGCGCTGCATCACGCTGTCGCGGTGTGCGGCATCGGTGGGGCGGGCGCGCACCCCCGCGACACCCATGGCGAGGTCATCGGCCTCGAGCGCGAGGAAGGCCGTGCCCAGTGCGGTGGCCGCGGGCGAGGCGACGGCGCGCGGTGTCGCGGGCGCGATCGCTTCGAGTTCGGCCGTGCGCGCGCGCGCCTTGGCCTGCTCGATCTCCCCCCAATCCCGCACGCGGTGGAGCAGGACCTTGAGGTCGTCGACGGCGCCGATCAGGGAGGCGCGCACGCCCGCGCTCCACGGCACGGACTGCTCGTGCACCGCCCGGGCGACGCGCTCGATGGCACCGGCGACGTCGGCGAAGCCGGGCAGCTTGGCCATGGTGGCCGAGCCCCGCAGACGGCGCGCATCCTTGAGGAGGCGTTCAGCGTCCGGGCCCTGCGACTCGTTGCGCGCGAGGATGCCATCGAGCGATTCGAGGCATTCGCCCGCTTCCAGCACGAAGAAATCGAGCAGACCGCTGCCTGGTGCCGTCATGGCCTCTCCGAAAGTGTCATGAAAAGCTAGAGGTGTCGCGCGCCGGGGGTCAACGACCGCCGGATCGTGCTGCGTCCATGGCCAGACGCATTTCGCGCACGGCCGTCGGAAGTCCGACCTCCATTGCCCGGCTGACGAGGTGGTGCCCGATGTTGAGCTCCTCGACCTCCGGGATGACGGTCACCGGTCCGACGTTGCCGACGGTCAGGCCGTGACCGGCGTGCACCGCGAGCCCCTCCGCGTGAGCGAGGCGCGCCGCGTGCTGCAAGGCGTGCAGGGCCGGTCCCTCACCGGGGTGGTGCGCGTACGTCCCGGTGTGGAGTTCGACCGCCTGTGCGCCCAGAGCACGAGACGCGGCGACGGCGCGGGCGTCCGGGTCAATGAAGAGCGCGACCCGGATGCCAGCACCGCGCAGCCGTTCGATGGACGAGGCCAGCGCGCGCGGGTCACGGGCGACGTCGAGGCCGCCCTCGGTCGTGACCTCCTCCCGGCGCTCCGGCACGAGGGTGACCTGATGCGGGCGCAGCCGGCAGGCGATGGCGATCATCTCGTCGGTCGCGCCCATTTCGAGGTTGAACGCCGTCCGCACCGCCCTGGCGATCGCCTCGACATCGGCATCCTGCACATGGCGGCGATCCTCGCGGAGATGGGCGGTAATCCCATCGGCGCCCGCGTCCTCGCACCACCGCGCGGCGGCCACCGGATCGGGCTCGGCGCCGCGGCGCGCCTGCCGGACGGTGGCCACGTGATCGATGTTGACGTAGAGCCGGACAGGATGCGGCGAAGTTGCTGTCATGAATGCGGCGAGGTTACGATTGATGTTCTACGCCGGCAACGGCCCAACGGGAGCGATACCCACGTGCGCAAGCTGTTCATGGTGATGCTGGCCGTCGTTGCCGCCTGCGGCGGAAATCGGGGGTCGGTTCCGAGAGGAGCGGTCGTGGGCGCCGTTGGAGCGCGTCAGTCCGTGGAAGGGTTCCTGTCGACGGTCCGGTCGAAGGATATCCAGGCGATGTCCCTGATCTGGGGCACGGCCAAGGGTCCGGCCCGCGAGCAGATCGACCGGAACGAGTTGGAGAAGCGCGAACTGCTGCTGGTCTGCTATCTGCAGCACGACAGTTTCCGGGTGGTCGAGGAAACCAGCGGCGAGGGCGGTCGGTCCGTGTTCAAGGTCGAGTTGCAGCAGGGGTCGCTCAAGCGCGCCACGATCTTCAAGTCGATCAAGGGTCCCGACGAGCGGTGGTTCATGGAGGACGTGGACATTTCCGGGATGCAGGACTTCTGCAAGGGTCGCTAGGGCTGCGCCCCACGTTCGCGCCTAGTACTCCGACAGTTCGATCAACACGCCGGCAGTCGCGCTCGGATGCAGGAAGGCGATGCGCTTGCCTTCCGCTCCGATGCGCGGGTGTTCGTCGATCAGGCGAATCCCGGCCGTCCGGCATCGCGCCAGCGTTCCGTCGAGGTCGTCGACGTTGAGGCAGAGGTGGTGGATGCCCGGGCCGCGCTTCTCCACGAACTTGTCGATGGGAGAACCCGGCCGCTCGGCCTCGAGGAGTTCGACCAGCGAGTCACCGGCGGCAAGTCCCGCGATGCGCGCGCCGTCGGCGTCGTCGAGCGGGACCTCCGGCATCCCGAGCACGTCGCGGTAGAAGGGGAGGATCGCGGCCAGATCGCGCACGGCGATGCCGATGTGAGCGATGCGAGTGCCGCGCGAGGTGGGGGCGGTCATGGGCAGGCCAAGTCGGGCGGGAACGAAAGCGTGAGCGATGCGCTAAACTTATCAGCAGGTGCCGCGCAGGGCGCGCGGCCTTACGACCCGAGTCTGGAGGAGTACGACAATGTCGAATGCCATGGCCGTTACTGACGAGAACTTCGCGGCCGAGATCGAAGGGCACGCGGGGGTCGCAATGGTGGACTTCTGGGCCGAGTGGTGTGGTCCGTGCCGGATGATCGCGCCGCTCGTGGACCAGTTGGCCACCGAGTACGACGGCAAGGTGAAGGTGCGCAAGCTCGATTGCGACGAGAACAGCGCCACGATGCAGAAGTACGGTGTCCGCTCGATTCCGGCGATCCTGTTCTTCAAGGACGGCAAGGTGGTGGATCAGGTCGTTGGCGCGTTCCCGGCCAAGATCTCCGAGAAGATCAAGCAGCACACCGCCTGAACGGCGGGGGCGGCGCTGCCGTCCCTCGTTGCGGGCCTCATACGCACGGCGACAACTTACGCCCGGATTCCCGCGAGGAATTCGGGCGTTTGCCGTTCCCTTCCACACCGCCACATGCCTGCCAGCATCGACGGTCTGCGCTTCCCGGCCGAGCGGAGCATCCTGCCGCGCACACGGCTCGCGTACATCCATGTCGCCAACCTGCTCAACGACGCCAAGCGTGAGCGGGCGTCGCGGGTGTTCGGCTACGTGGCCATCTGGCTGCCCGAGGAAGTGGTGCTGCTGTACCTGCAGGAAGGCGAGGTCGTGACCGCGACGCGCACGGTGGACGGGCGGCACTACCAGGTGCTGCCCATCGCGGAAGCGCTCGCGCACGTGCCCCCCGCCCCCGAGTTCGGGTGGTTGAGCTTCGGCGAGGCGCCCGATGAGCAGTTGGCCTGCATGTTTGCCGCGCAGACCACGCGCGAGATCGGGTGGCCCAGCGAACTGAGCGTGGAGCAGCCCAAGAAGCTGTTCCCCTACCTCATGGCGACGACCTTTGACGGCATGGTCGAGGTCGTCGCGGACGACGCGGTGAATTACCTGATCTTCCGCAACGGCGTCGTGCAGCGCGCCTATCTCGCGTCAGACGTCGGTACGGCGCCCATCGAGCATGTGGCGGCGCTGTTCGCCAAGGGTTCCGTGCGTCACCCGTTGCGCGTGCGGCGGTGGGAGTTTGCGCCGCCACTGCCGGTGCAAGCGAAGCCCCAGCTGATCGCGGCCTATCGCGAGCTGGTCGGCGGCCTCGTCACACGACTGGTGGCGGAGGGCGCCGATGCTGCGGCGGCGATCGCGGAGGCAGCCCGGAAGAGCCTGCTGGTGCAGCACCCTCCACTCGAGTTCTTCGCGGTGACCGGTCGCCCCATGAAGGATCCGGCGGCGGACACCGACGCGCTGACCGCGGCGGTCGCCGCCTGGGTGTCGGAGCTGCTCTGGACCACGACCGCGAGCGCCGACATCACACCGGAGCAGCTGCTGCGCGATCTCATGTTCGAGCGGCGCCATCTCTTCCAGAGCGCCGGCATGTGCGACGCCCTGCCGTGGCGCGTGCAGTGGTGAGCACGGACGCCCCCGCGGGGACGCTCTATCTCGTCAGCACGCCGATCGGCAACCTGGGTGACTTCACCTATCGCGCGGTGGAGATCCTGCGCGCGGTCGCGGTCGTCCTCGCCGAGGACACGCGACATGCGCGGACGCTGCTCGCGCACTACGAGATCAGCACGCACCTCGAGGCGCTCCATGAGCACAACGAGGCAAAGCGATCCGAGGCGATCGTCACGCGACTGCGCGGGGGCGACTCCCTGGCGCTCATCTCCGACGCGGGCACGCCGCTCGTCTCCGATCCGGGGAGCCGCCTCGTGCGCGCGGCCATCGAGGCGGACATTCCGGTCGTGCCCGTTCCGGGGGCGTCGGCGGTGCTCTCGGCGTTGGTCGGGAGCGGCCTCGGCGACGGCCCGTTCACCTTCGTGGGCTTCCTGCCGCGCACGGGGGGTGACCGGACGCGCGCGATCGAGGCGTTGGCAACGCTTCCGCACCCCGCCGTTGTCTATGAAGCACCGGGCCGTGTCGGCGCGACGCTCGGCGATCTGGCGACGGTGTGCGGCGTCGACCGACCGGCCGTCGTCGCTCGCGAGCTGACCAAGCGGTTCGAGGAGTTTCGTCGCGGAACGCTTGGCGCGCTGGCTGCGTATTACGGGGAGTCGCCGCCGAAGGGCGAAGTCGTGTTGGTCGTGGAGGGGGCTCCCCCGGCGGCCCCCCCAGATGAAGAGGAGCTCCGCATGCAGGTCCGCACGCTCCGCGCCGATGGGGCGCGTTCGCGCGACGTGATGGCGGCGCTCATGGCCGGAGGGGCATCGCGCAATCAGGCGTGGCGCCTCGCCAACGAGCCGTGAGCGTGCGCCGCCGCCTGCTCGCCATGACCGCGCTGGGCGCGGTCGCCCTGATGGGCGCCGCCTCGGCGCGTGGCCGCCTCGCCGTTGGCCGCTTGCAGTACGATGGCGGCGGCGACTGGTATGCGAATCCGTCGAGCCTGCCGAATCTCATCGATGCGATCAACACGCGCAGTGCGCTTCGGGTGGAGCCCGCCGAGGTGCGCGTACGCGCGACCGATGCCGCACTCAGTGATCTACCGTTCGTTCATCTGACCGGCCATGGCACCGTCAAGTGGACGCCCGAGGAGCGCAAGGCGCTGCGGGCGTGGATGGAGGCCGGGGGGGTCCTGCATGTGGACGACAACTACGGACTGGACGAGAGCTTCCGTGCGGAGGTGAAGCAGCTCTTTCCCGACCGACCACTGGTCGAAGTGCCGCGCTCGCACCCGATCTACCATCTCGTATACGAGTTCCCCAAGGGATTGCCGAAGATTCACGAACACGACGGCAAGCCGCCCAAGGGGTACGGGATCTTCATTGGCGACCGACTCGCGCTGTTCTACTCGTACGAGAGCGATCTCGGCAACGGGTGGGAGAACATTGGCACGTACAGCGATCCGCCCGAGCTGCATGAACAGGCGCTCCGCATGGGGGTGAATCTGTTCACCTACGCGGTCACGAGCCGACCGACACCGTGACGATTCACGAGCAGATTGCGCGCGAGCGCTCGGCGGTCTCGCGCAGCGTGACGGCATCGGGGGTCGGAGCCGGCGTCGCGGCTGGCTGCGTGGTGCTCGCTGCGAGCGGCCTGGCGCTGTCGAACGCGCGCTGGCTGTCCGCCCCGGCGCTCACTCCCTTTCTCGTGTGGGGTGGCGCGCTTGCGCTCGTGGTCTGGGGCGTGCGCCGCGGACAGAGGCAGGCCCGCACGACGGGCGGCCTCGACGAAGTGGCGCGCGCGGTCGAAGCGGAGAGTGGCACGCGCGCGGGCGCCGTGCGCGTGGCGCTCGAAGTCGATGGCCAGGGCGCCCTCGGTCGGCGTGCCGCCGAGGACACGGCGCGTTGGCTCGCGTCGCGTGGTGCCACGCTCGCGCCGGTCACGCGCAAACGAGCCACGCAGGGCATGGTGATCGCCGGCGGCGCGCTGGCCATCGGCGCGGCAGGGCTGGCGCTCGTGGTCACGCGCCATGCGGACGGGTGGAGCGCGCTCCGTCATCCGGTGGCTGCGGCCACGGGCGCGCTGCTGCCGCGGCTCGATGTCGAAGTGCCCGGCCCGCGCATCGTGCGTGGCCAGTCGGCCCGCTTCGTTGTGCATGCGGACGGGCGGCGCACGGTGATGGTGCGGCGGCGCGTGACGGGCGGTGCGTGGCGCGAGGAGCAGCTGGCGGTGACCAATGGCCGCGCCGAGTTCAGCGTGGGCACCGTGGACGCCGACATCGCGCTGGTCGCCACGGACGGTCGTGCCACGAGCGACACGGCGCGCATCGCGGTCGTGGATCGACCCTTCGTGGGCGACGTGGCGATCCGCGCCGAGTATCCGGCGTATCTCGCGCGAGCGGCGGAGTCGCTTCCGGTGAGCGAGCCGCTGCGCGTGCCGCGTGGCACGACGCTGCTGGTGCGCGCTGTCGGCACCGCCGAGCTCTCGCGCGCTGCGCTCGTGCTCGGCAGCGACACCGTGCGCTTTGCGCTCAAGGCGCGTGCGCTCGAAACGCGCCTCGTGGCCGACAAGCCGGGGGCGTGGGCGTGGACCGCGGCCACGGCCGACGGTCCGATCGCCGACCTGCCGGTCCCGCTCGAGGTCGACGTGATTCCCGATTCGGTGCCGCAGGTGGAGATCGTCGTGCCTGGCCGCGACACCGTCGTCGGCGTGGGCGACAAGGTCGAGGTGACAGCGGTCGCGAGCGACGATCGCGCGCTCGCCGAGGTGGTGATGCGCGTGGAGAAGCGCGCCGGCCCAACCGTGACACCGGTGGCGACCGAACGGTTGGCGCGCATGCCCGGGGCGCAGTGGAGCGGACGGGCCATGCTCGATCTGGGCGCGCTCGGCCTCAAGCCGGGGGAGCAGCTGCGGGTCGTCGTATCCGCCTCCGATGCCTCGCCCTGGAAGCAGGAAGGGCGGAGCCGCGACCTGGTCATCCGCATTCCCAGCATCGAGGAGCAGCGAACCTTTGCGCGCTCGGCGGCCGATTCGGCCGTGTCCATGGCGCAGGCGGCCGCCGCACAGCAGAAGGCGCTGCAGCAGAAGACGAGCGACGCCTCGCGCTCGCGCGGCAATCGCGAGCAGGGCGAGAAGGGGAAGCTCTCGTACGAGGACGCGCAGAAGGCGAAGGCGCTGGCCGACGAGCAGAAGCAGCTCGGCGACAAGGTGAAGGCCGCGCAGGCTGCCGCCAGGAACGTGGAGCAGCAACTCAAGCAGGCGGGTGCACTCGATACGGCGCTGCAACGACAGCTCGCCGATGTGCAGAAGCTGCTCAAGGACGCGATGACGCCCGAGATGGCAGCGCAGCTCAAGAAGCTCGAGGAAGCGGGTGCGAAGCGCGACGGCGGCTCCTCGCGAGAGGCGATGGGCGATCTCGCGCAGCAGCAGCAGAAGTTGCGCGAGCAGCTGGAGCGGAGCGCGGAGATGCTCAAGCGCGCGGCGATGGAAGGCGCGATGAGCACGCTCAAGGATGAAGCGAAGGAGTTGGCCGAGCGGCAGCGCGCCAACGCGGACTCGCTCGGCCGCAAGAGTGCGCAGGGGGCGAAGGACGCCGCCGATCTGGCGCGCCGCAGCGAGAAGTTCGGCGAGGACGTGAAGTCGCTCGAGCAGCGGCTGGCGCGCGAGCGCGCCGATGCCGGTGCCCGCGGCGCGAACGAGGCCAAGGTGAAGTCGGGGGAGAGCTCCGATGGCATGAAGAAGGCGGCCGAGCAGGCGGCGCGCGACGCGGCGCGTGCGGAGCAGAACGCGCGGGGCGCAAGTGACGCGATGCAGCGCGCCAGCGATGCCCTGTCGGAAGCGCGTCAGGCGCAGGTCGGCGAATGGAAGAAGGAGCTGTCGGAAGACCTCGACCGCTCCGCGCAGGAGATGCTGCAGATGGCGCGGCAGCAGCAGCAGTTGGCACAGCGCGCACAACAGGGCGAGGACCCCAAGAACCTCAAGCAGGAGCAGTCGGCGCTGCAGCAGGGGATGGAGCGCGCGAGTGAGCGGATGGGGAAGGCCGGGCAGAAGTCGAGCCTGGTGAGTCCCAAGTCGCAGCGCGCGATGGCCGATGCCCGGCGGCAGGTGGAGCAGGCCACCAAGGAGTCGAACGAGGGGGGGCAGAGCGGCAAGGAGTCGGCCGACGCGATGAAGCAGGCGGCTGATGCGCTCAACCAGGCCGCGGCCTCGCTGGTGCGCGACCGTGAGCGGACGAACAACGCCAGCTCGGCGTCGGGCTTCGCCGAGGCGATGCAGGAGATGCAGAAGCTGGCGGGCCAGCAGGGGTCGCTCAATGCGCAGGCGTCCGGGATGATGCCGACGCCGGGGCCGGGAGCCGGGCAGCAGAAGCAGGCTGCGCTCGACAAGGCCCGCCAGATGGCGCAATCGGAGCGCGCGATCGCGCGCAAGCTGGAGCAGGTCGCCGATGCGGACGCGACGGGCAAGGCGGAGGAACTCGCGCGTGAAGCGCGGCAGATCGCGCAGTCGCTGGAGACCGGTGGCGCGGACAAGTCGGTGCTCGAGCGCCAGCAGCGGCTCTTTCGCCGGCTGCTCGATGCCGGCCGTTCCATGGAAAAGGACGACAAGGACGAGAGCGGGAAGCGCGAGTCGCGCGCGGCCGATGCCTCGCTGCAGTCCGCGCCCTCTGACCGCACGCCGACCTCGGCCCCCAAGCTGCGCGAGCCGACCTGGAACGAGTTGCGCGGACTCAGCGCCGACGAGCGTCGGTTGGTGCTGGACTACTATCGTCGATTGAATGCGCCGCCGGAACGCTGAGCGCATGGTGCGCGTGCTGTGTGCCGCGCTCGCGCTCGCGGCATCCGTCGCCACGCACGGGGCGGCGCAAGACGCGAACGCGTCGCTGATGCGCGCGCTGGACCTCGAGCAGGCGGGCAAGATGAACGAGGCGGTGTCCGCGTATCGCGAGGCCGCCGCCGGGCCGACGCTGCAGGCTGCCGTGCTCGGACTCGAACGGTTGTACCTGCAACTCGGTCGCACCGATTCGCTGACGGCGCTGCTCGATCGCGTCCTGCGCGACCGACCGGCCGATCCGTCGGTGCGTGGAGCGCAGCTGCGCACGCTGCTCTTTCTCGGCAAGCGCGAGGAAACGGCGCAGCAGTTCGAGCGATGGCTCGCGGCGGCTCCCGGCGATCCGCAGCCGTGGCGCGAGTACGCGCGGCAGCTGCTCGACGCCGGTCGCAACACCGCGGCCGACTCCGTGTTGAATCGCGCGCAGCGCGTGCTCGGTGGCGGACGTGAAGTCGCGGCGGAGCTGGCGCAACTGCGGGCCGTGCTCGGCTTGTGGGGGCCCGCGGCGGAGTCCTGGCGCGTGGCGCTCAAGGATGCGCCGTGGTTGCTGCAAGCGGCGGTGTTTGCGCTGCAGCCGGCCCCCGGGCCCGATCGTTCGACGGTGCAGCGTGAGCTGCGGCGGCTCCCGGTCGAGCCGAGCGCACGACGGACCGCCGCCCTGCTGTCGCTCGCGTGGGGGCAGTCGCGTGAGGCGTGGTATGCGCTGCGCGACCTTCCGCCCACCGATTCGACGGTCGCCGCCTGGCTCGACTTCGCCGATCAAGCCGAGGGGATGGGACAGGTGGAAGTGGCGCGCGAAGCGATGGTCTTTGCCTTGGGTGCCAAACCCTCGAGCGCCGTGGCATTGCGTGCGGCCAACGCGAGCCTGATGGTCGGCGACGCCAAGATGGCGCTCGATCTGGCGGCGGTGGCCGAGCGCGGCCTCGACTCGCTGCAGGTTGCACAGCGCGTGCTGCCGGTGCGCGCGCGTGCCTTTGCCGCGTTGGGCCGCCCGCAAGCGGCGGAGTCGCTCGTGACCGCGTATGCCACGAAGATCGACCCCCCGTTGGCGCGGCGGCTGTCGGGCGCGATTGCGCGCGGGTGGGTGAAGGTCGGTGATCTCGACCGCGCCAAGGCGGCGCTTGACCGGGCCGGCACCGATGGCGACGACGATCAGGTGGCGGGATGGGTCGCGCTGTATCGCGGCGATCTCACGACGGCGCGTCGCGAGCTGTCGCACGCGCGCGAGGGGGGCGGCGACGCGGTGAGCGCCTTGGCGTTGCTCTCGCGCACGCGGGCGCCGAGCGCACCGCGTACGGGCCGCGCCTTCCTGGCGCTGGCCCGCGCCGACACGGTGAACGCCGCACGCAGCTTCGCCGAGGCGTCGACCGAGCTTCCCGAGGCAACGCCGCTGCTCCTCTCGCTCGCGGCGCGGTTGCATGCCGCCCGCAAGGACGACGCACAGGCGGTCCCGCTCTGGTCGCGCGTCGTGACCGATTTTGCCGCGTCGCCCGAGGCGCCCGAAGCCGATCTCGAGTGGGCGCGCGCACTGTCGCGCAGCGGCCAAGGCCCGGCCGCCATCGATCGGCTGGAGCACCTGATTCTCACCTGGTCATCGAGCGCGCTGGTGCCACAGGCACGACGCGAACTCGAGGCGCTCAAGCGGCGCGGGAGCATGGAGTGAACGAACTCGTCCTGCGCGTGGGCGCGCGCGCCCTGCGCACCGTATGCGCCGCGATCATCCTGTCGATGGCCGCGCTCCGGCCGGCCGCGGCGCAGTTCCTGCTCGTGCCGATGGATGACGCTCAGCGCAATCACCTCAAGGCGTACGGTCTCGTCTTTGCGGTACTCAAGGCCGAGCGGAAGAGCGAGTGGTTCCTCAACTATCGGGGCGGAGCGTTCCTGGTTCCCGACAACGCCGAGTTCCGCAAGAAGGCAACGCTCGACGGTGTGAGCGTCGAGCCGGTCAACGATGGCACGGTCGCGGGCATTCGCGCCGAGATGTCGGGCGGCAACATGGAGAGCGTGGTGCTGGAGCGCGCGCCGCGCATCGCGATCTACACGCCGCCCAACACGCCACCGTGGGATGACGCCGTGACGCTGGCGCTCGAATACGCGGGCATCGAGTTCACGAAGGTGTGGGATGATGACGTGATGGGAGAGGGGCTGGCCAAGATCGACTGGCTGCACCTGTTCCACGAAGATTTCACCGGACAGCTCAACAAGCTGCACATCGCCTACCGCGACCAGCCCTGGTTCCAGACACAGCGCGCGCAGGCGATGGCCACCGCGCGCAAGAACGGCTTCGCCAACGTGCCGGCACTCAAGAAGGCGGTCGCCGACAGGATCCGCGGCTTCGTGGACAAGGGCGGGTTTCTGTTTGCCATGTGCGGCGCCACCGAGACGCTGGACCTGGCGCTGGCAGCGCAGCGCGTGGACATCGCGGGGCCGTTTGCCGACGACACACCGGTGGACGAGCGCGCCGACGAGAAGCTCGACTGGTCACGCAGCCTGGCGTTCCACAATGCCCACGTCGAGAAGAATCCGTTCGTGAACAGCATGAGCGACATCGATGGCCATCAGGTGAACGTGCCCGGACGCCGCCAGCCACTCGGCGCGTTCACCCTGTTTGCCTTCTCGGCCAAGTTCGATCCGGTGGCGGCGATGCTCACGCAGGACCATCGCAGCGTGATTCCCGACTACTACGGCGTGACCACCAGCTTCACGAAGGCAACGCTCAAGACCGGGGTGACCGTGCTCGCCTTCGAGGAGGGGGCGCCGTGGGTGAAGTACGCCCACGGGGACTACGGCAAGGGATCGTGGACCTTCCTTGGCGGACACGATCCGGAAGACCCGCAGCACTCGATCAATGCGCCGCCCACCGACCTGTCGCTGCATCCCAACTCGCCGGGGTACCGGCTGATCCTCAACAACGTGCTCTTCCCGGCGGCCAAGAAGAAGCCGCTCAAGACGTAGTGACGCCCTCGTGCGGCTGACGCCTGCCGCCCGCGAGGCGATTCGCGCGAACGTCTTCCTGGCGGGCGGACGCGAAGTGTGCTTCGTCGGTACGCTCGACGCGGACGGCGACGTGGCGGCCGTGCGCGTGGCCGCGCGTGGCGATGTCTCCAGCGTGCTCGCGCTGCCCGGATTCGCTCGGCGGGGCGAGTTGCTCATTCACAACCATCCGTCCGGTGTGCTCGATCCGAGCGATGCCGACCTGATGGTGGCCGCGCCGATGCACGACAACGGCATCGGCTTCGCGATCGTGAACAATGCGGGCACCGAGCTGTACGTCGTCGTCGAGGTGCCGGTGGCCGCGGCGGTCGTGCCGCTCGACCTCGCGCTGATCGACGACGACCTCGGTCCCGGTGGCGCCGTGGCGCGCCGGCATCACGATTTCGAGGACCGCGCGTCGCAGCGCGACATGGCACGCGCGGTCGCGGGGCTCTACAACGACGGTGGCGTGGGGCTGATCGAAGCGGGGACCGGCGTCGGCAAGTCGCTGGGCTACCTGATCCCGGCGCTCCGGTGGAGCGCCCAGAACGGCGAGCGCACGATCGTGAGCACCAACACGATCAACCTGCAGGAGCAGTTGGTGGCCAAGGACCTGCCGTTCCTCGCGCGCGCACTCACCGACCAGCCCGTGCGGTTCGTGATGCTCAAGGGATGGAGCAACTACGTGTGCCTTGCGCGGCTGGAGCAGGCCGATGCCGCGGGGACCACGCTCCTCGAGGACGCGCAGACGGAGGAGGTGCGACGGCTGGTGGAGTGGGCGGCGCGGACCGGCGACGGCTCGCGCGCTGATCTCGCCACGCCGCCACGCCCCGAGGTATGGGACGAGGTCGCGGCCGAACCGGACCTGTGCCCGCGCATGAAGTGCCGACACTTCGATGCCTGTTTCCTGTTCAAGGCGCGACGCGCCGCCGCCAATGCGGACGTCATCGTGGTGAATCACGCGCTGCTCATGGCCGATCTCGCGGTGCGGCGCTCGTCGCAGAACTGGACCGATGCCGCGGTGCTGCCTGCCTTCAACCGGCTCATCGTGGACGAGGGGCATCATCTCGAGGACGCCGCACTCGAACGGTTGGGCTCGAGCGTGAGTCGCCGGAGCGTGGACCGGCTCTTCAACCGGTTGGAACGCAAGAACCGCGGCCTGCTGCCCACGCTGTACGGCAAGCACGAGGAACTGCTCAAGGCATCGAAGCAGGGCGATGCGCTGCTGGAAGCGAGCCAGGTGCTGATCACGCGCCAGCTGCTGCCCGACGTGCAGCGCGGCCGCGACAAGGCCGGGCTCCTCTTCGACATCCTCGCGACGCTCGTGACCGACGGCGGAGCGCCGCAGCTGCGCCTGACCGATGCGTTTGCCGATGCACCGGTGTGGGCGGCCGGCCTCGAAGTCGCCGTCGCCGACGTACTCACGCTGCTGGCCTCGCTCGCCAGCGGGCTTGACGAGCTCAAGCGGCGCTTGAGCGCCGACACGAAGCGCGAAGAGCAGTTGGCCCCGCTGCTCGGCGAGGTGCGCGCCACGGTGCGACGGCTCGAGGGATCGGGCGACGCGCTGCGCCGCGCGCTCAAGCCGGAGCAGGGCGAGGGGGCGCAGGTGCGCTGGCTCGAGTTCCGTGGGCGGCCGAGCGAGAGCAATGTCGTGGCGAGTGCGGTACCGCTCGATCTCGAGCAACTGCTGCGCGATGACCTGTTCGGCCGACTGACCACCACCGTGATCACGAGTGCGACGCTGACGGCGGGAAACAAGTTCGAGTTCACGCGCGGCCGGTTGGGGCTTGCGGCGCTCGATCCGGCGCCCGTGGAGCATCAGCTCGCGTCGCCGTTCGACTACGCGCGGCAGGCCGTGCTGGCCATTCCCACGGACCTGCCGGCGCCGAACAAGGATGCCTCGGGCCATCGCCATCGATTGGTGACGATCCTCCTCGACCTGATCGCGGCGAGCGATGGCGGCTGCTTTGCGCTCTTCACGAGCCACCGCGAACTGCGCGAAGTAGCCGCACGACTGCGCGACGAGGGGGTCGAGCGTCGCTGGCCGCTGCTCGTGCACGGCGAAGGATCGCGCCACCAGCTGCTCGATCGCTTTCGCGAGAGTGGCGATGCCGTGTTGCTCGGCACCTCGAGCTTCTGGGAAGGGGTCGACGTGCCGGGACGCGCACTGCGCGCACTGCTCATCGCCAAGTTTCCGTTCCGTGTGCCCACCGAGCCGATCACGGCGGCGCAATGCGAACGGTTGGAGGCGCGCGGCGAGGATCCGTTCCGCAGCTACATGCTCCCGCACGCGGCGCTCTCGCTCGCGCAGGGATTCGGGCGCCTCATCCGATCGCAGACCGATCGCGGCGTCGTGGTGCTCGCCGACCCGCGCGCGGCATCGACCGTGTACGGGCGGGCGCTGGTGCAGGGATTGCCACCGGCGCGCCGAGTCGTGGGGGCGTGGGCCGATGTGCGGGAGGAGCTGGCGTCGCACCTCGCGTTGCCGTCCGGTCGCGCGGCCCTCGTGCGCGCCGGCGAAGCGATCGGTCGCTAGCGCTCGCCGGAGGGCGGCACGTCGGAGGCCGTCGACTCGATCCGGAAGCTTGCCGTCGCGATCGCGCGACTCCCCACCGGAATGCTCGCCAGCCACCGGTTGAGCGCGTGCAGGTTGCCCCACACCGTCTCGGCGTCGCGCGCCGACGCAGCGGACTTCGTGCCGTCAAAGGTGATCGGCTTCGACGTCGCGACCGCGAGGAAGTAGTCCACTTCGCGCGTCCGGCCCGGGGGGAGCTCCGGCTCGAGTTTGAGCGTCTTCTGCAGGCGCGCGGGGGGCACCATGCGCGCGACGCCCGCCATGAGCCGCGCGTCGGGATCGTGCTCGTTCGGCCACACGAGCTGCACGCTGTCCTGCGTGACCCAGAAGAGCGAGAGATACGCGTTCTTGGTGCTCGTGATCGTCGCGATGACGGCGTCGGCGGAACCATCGGCGCGCACCAGGTACGAGGGCCGGTCCGTGGTGACGGTCAACTTGAAGGTGTAATCGGGCTCACCCTGCTCGCAGACGACGACGGCTGACAGCGACGCCGCGAGGAAGTTCACGCGACCCTCGGGTTCGACCTTGTAGACGATGTCCTTGGTATCGACGACGCGACCGCGCGCCGTACCGGACACGATCGACACATAGCTGTCCGTCAAGGTGCCCTTGCCGGCTTCGGACGCCACCCGTTGTTGTGATGCATCGATGCGGGTGCCGACGACCGTGCGAACGGCCTCGGCCATCGCCTGCCGCATCGCCTCGGCCCGCGCCTCGGCCATGGTCAGGCGATCGTCGAGGAGGATGCGTGCGGTCGCGGGCACGGTCACGGGGCCCTTGGCACACTGCGCCGAGGGCGCCGTCGCTGCTGCCGTGGGAGCGCGTTGTGCGGTGAGCGCGTGCGGGCTCGACGCGAGCGCGACGCTGACCCACGCAACAACGCCCCGCACGCGCGCGATCGCACGTGCGGGGCTTGAAACGAGGCGGACCACGGTCGATCCGCTTGGCATGCCGTGACTCAGAAGCCGATCGAGAGGCCGGCGCGGACCTGCGTGTTCCAGCCGCCATTGTCGCCGTTCAGCTTGTAGCCTTGGGCGCCGATGTCGAGCGCCAAGCCACTGGTCAGACCGATCAGGATACCCGTGCCGCCGCCGTACGAGATCTCATTCAATTCGGACGACCCGAACCCGGTGGCGGAGATCTTCGCCGTCGCACGACCGACCCGGCCCGCGACGTACCAACCCACCGTCTCGGTGCCCGCGAGGACGATGCGCGGCTCGATGAAGATGTCGCTGTACTTCAGGCTGAGCAGCGGATCCTCAGGGAAGAAAATCTGCATGTAGCCGAGACCAACCGAGACCCGTCCGAAGGAGAATCGTACCTGACCCTCGGCACCGGGCCGCCACTCGGTGTCACCGTCCAACTTGAAATACAACCCCGATGCCTGAATCGACACGGTACTGCTCGACTGCGCGACTGCCGCGCTCGGCGCGGCGACCACGAGGGCCGGAAGCACGAGCGTACGAAGGAGACGACGAAGCGACATGATGGAATGACCTCTGGTGAGAAGTGAGACAAGCGCTACGGGAGGTTCAGCACGTCGACGAGCACCGCCGAACCCGTGGCACCGCGTTCGGTGATCAGCGAAATGTCGCGCGCAATGAGATTACCGAATGGCCCCTTCCACTCGAAGGCCACGACGGCGCGCGCCGCACCCGGGAAGGTGGCCGGCTCCGCCAGCACGATCTTCGCGTTCGGCTTGTACTTGCGCAAGAAGTCGAACGTCTTGTTGCGCGTCGAGGTGGACGCGCTCTCCTTGAACCGCGCCACGAATTCGTCATACTTGCGCGCGGTGAGGAGGTTCGTCAGCTCCTGCGCGAGCGACATGGCCAGATCGAAGGTCACCGCCGTGGTCGGCGTGCTCGGTGCGCTCACCGGTGGTGTCACCGCAGTGACGACCGGTGCTGCTGCGGCTGGGGCGGTCTTGACCGCCGCTGCGCCGGTCGATCCTGCCGCACCGGTCGCGGCAGCAGTGACGGCCCCGGCCGCACCAAGCACGGCGCCCGCTGTGCGACTCCCCGCTTCATTGCCAACGGGCACGGCCTTGTCAGCGGTCTTGCGCACCATCGTGATCGGCTTGGGTTCAGGCGCGGCCCCCCTGGCTGGCATGTCCACGAACTTGCCGACGGCAAACAACCCGAACACCCGCGATGAGTCTCGGGTCTGCAACTGCGTGTCCTGGTCGAGATTGCGCGCGCGACCGGCGTAGAAGCGCACGTTCTCGCTCACCACATCGTGCAGGGTGCCGAGTGTCACCTTGTCGGGCTGCTTGGCCGCGAGTTCCTGGATGCCCTTGAGCAGGAAGTAGGTGAAGGCACCGTGCTGCTTCTCCTGGTGCCAGACCGCCATCTGGTTGTTCGATGCGGCGAGCAGCGCCGCCGTTCCCGTGGCCGCGACCACCGGATTCGTCACGCGGAGTCGTCCGCCCGATGTTCCCGTGTACAGACTGCCGCCCTCGGAGAGCCCGGAGAAGCAGGCGTCCATCATGACCGTGACCGAGCGGGCACCGAGCAGCGAGAGATTCTTGTAGAGCACGTCGACCGCGAAGCCGGAGTTCGCCATGTCCGACGGGTCCCCGTCCACAGGGACGAGATAGGCATTCGACGTGCGCAGATCGGGCGCGCCGTGTCCGCTGTAGAAGACGAACACATCCGACTTGCCCGGGCGCAGCATCCGCTTGAGCTTCGCATTCGGGCTCTCGGCCGACCCGAAATAGCTGCGCATCTGCCCCTGCGTCGCATTCTCCAGGTAGACGATGTTGGTGGAGTCGAGTCCCATCGCGCTGATCAGGTACGCGCGCACGGCCCACGCATCGCGCTCGGCGAAGTCGACGGCGGGCAGCGTCTTCTGCAGGTAGTTGCGGTTGCCGATCACGATCGCGACCGCGTCCGGATTGGCGGTGCGGGCGACCGGCACTCGCGTCAGGAGCTCGTCGCGGACCTGTGCGGTCAGCGTGAACGGCGCGAGCGCCAGTGCGGCCATGCCGAGCGCGAGCGCCCGGGCGCGTGTCGGCATGGTGTCCATGGCGGTCCTCGCTGCAGTGTGCGCGGCGCGGTGGATCACGGCGCCCCTCCCGTGAGCTTCGCGACCTCGGCTTCAAGGTCCTTGAAGGACTTCGACGTCCGCGCCTGCGTGAGCAGCACCTTGTTCGCCTTCACTTCCTCGACGAGTTCCTTCTTCGTCGAGGCCATGGGCAACTCCATCAGGACGTACACGCGGTAGCCGTCTTCTTCGGCGTACCACTGCTGCTCGCGCAACCGCGAGCCCACGAGCACCTGCGACACCACGCTCTTGGTCGTCTGCTCGAACTGGCTCACGGCTTTCGCCTTGGCACCCGTCTCCTTCATCTCGCCGGCGAAGCGCTTGGTCATCCCCTCGAGACGCGTGTTCATCTCCTCGCCCAACGTGAGCCGGCCCTGCAGGCGCGCCTTGTCGAGCGCCATCTGCAGGTCGGACGCCGTTGCCGTCGCGGTCACGAGCACGAACGCCGTGTCCCGCGGCGGTGAGAAGAACCAATCGGGCGCGGCGTTCAGCGTCCCCTCACGCTTGGCCTGCTTGGTCTGCTTGCCCGATGCGGCGGTGCTATCGGTGCCTTGGGCGCCGCCGACGACGAGCGGTGCGAGAACGAGGGCAAGCAACAGGGAGGCGGTGCGGGCGAGCGGCATGGTGGTGGCTCCGGCGTGACGGGCGAGACGAACGACCAGGTGATTCTAGCGAGCGGTGCGATCAGCAGCCCAGGTCGGCAGCCGTGCCGCGGATGGCCTGCGCGACGGGAAGCGCGCCCGCGATCTTCTCGGCGCGCGAGTACGTGGTGCAGGCGGCGGCCTTGCGGCCCATGGACGCCAGTGCGCGTCCACCTTCGAACAGTACGGCGGCGGAGTCCCGTGCGGAGCCGGCCCGATCGAGCAGGCGCCCGCTCAGCTTGAGCGCGTCCATGAGCGAATCCTTGCCTTCCGCGCCAGCGAGCGTTTCAAGGCGGGCAAGCTCGCCGGCGAAGCCGTCGGTGCGCGCCGGCTTGACAGGCTCCGGATCTGCACGCTTGATGGGCGCGGTTGTGGGGGCCGCAGCAGCCGACGACGGCGCAGCGGTTGTGGGTGCCGCACTCGGCGGCGCCTGTGCGGTCGACGGCGCGTTCGGTTGGGTGTTCGGCTGCGCGACGGTGCCATTGACGGACTTCGACATGGTCTCGACCCCGCCGGAGGTGGCGCTTGCGACCGTGGGCGTCTGAGCAGACCCCGCCAATGGCGTGTTCACGATGGGCACCGCGGAGGCGTCGGTGACCGGCGATGCCGCGGGTTTCTGCAGGAGTGCGAAGGCCAGCGCGCCGACCAGCACCGCGGCCCCGCCACCGATCGCCACCATGCGGCCGCTGCCGCCAGAGCGGGCCGGAGCGGGCGGGGTGTGGGCAGCTGGCATCGGAGGTGCGGCGGGGGTGACCAGCGACGGCACGTCGAGCGCTGTCGGGGCGATGGCACCGCCACGGACGACCGTGGGCGGAATCGCGTTCAGCACGTCTTTCGACGAGAAGACCTGCGTCGCGATCTCGGCCGATGCCACATCGCTCATGGAGGCGCTCGCCCTGCTGAATGCCTCGGCGAACGCGACCACGGACTCGTAGCGCTGCGCGGGCTTCTGCGAGAGTGCCCGCTCGAGCACCCCTTGCAGGTCGGTCGGCCACGGGACGTCGCTGCGCACCTGCGTGAGCTGCCGCGCCCGCCCCGTGAGGCGCGAGGCCACCTGATCCAGCCCGGTTTCACCCTCGAAGGGCAGAGCGCCCGTGACCATCTCGAACGCCGTGCAGGCGAGGGAGAACTGGTCGCTGGCTGCATCGATGGAGCTCCCTGCGACCTGCTCGGGGCTCATGTACGCGGGGGTGCCGACGGTGAGGCCGGTGGTGGTCACGCGCTGGTCGGCGGCGCCGACGACCTTCGAAATCCCGAAGTCGACGAGCTTCACGCGATCGCTGCCGTCCGACAGGCGCGCCAGCATGATGTTGTCCGGCTTGAGATCGCGATGGACCATGCCGACGTCGTGGGCCGCCTTGAGGGCATCGGCCGCCTGACGAATGATGACGGCCGCGCGTGGCGCCGGCATGGAGCCGCGATCGTGCAGCATCTTCGACAGCGGCATCCCCTCGATGAACTCCATCGAGATGTACAGCGCGCCGCCGTCTGCCTCGCCGAACTCATACACCGTGGCGACGTTCGGATGATTGATCTGGCTCGCGTTGCGCGCCTCGCGGGTGAACCGGCTCACCGCGTTGGCTTCGCTCGCGACATCAGGGCGCATGACCTTGAGCGCGACGCTGCGCCCCATGCGCAGATGCTCGGCGAGATAAACCTGACCCATCCCGCCCTCGCCGAGCTTCTTCAGGATGCGATGGCCCGCAATGATGTCACCGACACCCAACTCTTCCGCCTGCGGTACTTCGAGGAGTGCGCCGTCGGTCGGACAGAACGTTCGATTGGCCTCGAACGTCGCCTTGCAGATCGGGCAGAATTTCTGCGGCTGGGTCGTCATCAGGGCGCACACGAAGAGGAGAGCTTCCCACAGGGAAAATCATGCGCGCATGGTGCCACCGTCAAGGCGCTTGCGGTCAGCTGAAACGTACCGCGGCCGGGTTCCGAGAAGGGAACCCGGCCGCGTCGTGGCCGCACGAGGTGCGGACGGCTATCGAACGAGATAGACCGCTTCGTGCGAGAGGCGCGAAGCCTCGGCGGCAATCTCGATGGCACGGGTCATCTCGGCCGCGCTCATGTCGTTGCGGACGACCATCGTCTTCGCGTTGGCGGGCAGGCTTCCCACCTTGCTCGACGCCGCGCAGGTCACGTCGATCTGCATCGGGGTGAAGATGCTGAAGGTGAGGGCGGATACCAGGCCATTCAAGAACGAGATCTGCGTCTCGACCTTCGCCACACCGTTCTTGCACTTGGACGCCGCTTCAACGGTCGACGGCGGAATGAGGCCGTAGATGAACGACAGCGCCCACGGCTGGCTGATGACTTCGCTGCTGGCGGGCTGACCCGTCGTGATCGTGGCGTGAAAGCACCCGGTGAGGAGAACGGCGGGAAGGGCGAGAGCGGCTACAAAGCGACGCATGCGGGGCTCCAGGAAACAGGTTTTCTTCAGGGGGGTACCTGCCAACATCCGGCGATTATCGCAGCGTTCTCGACGAACCGCAAGGGACGCAAACGCATGGTGTTCAATGCGTTACCGTGGTAATCGGTGATGTACGTCACGTCAATGGTCCCTATGTCGTGCATCTGGGACCGGTTCGCGGGGTGGACGGGGGGACGCAGTACCTGGGAGGCACTGGCGCCGTTCGCGCCGCTCCCGGCGCCCCACGGTGCTGGTCAAGTCGGTGTATCTTTGGGGGTTATCGCTATTTCCGACTCACCCGACGCTCGCCCCTCCGTGACCACCTCCCGACCCGGCAAGATCGTCTGCGTTGGCCGCAACTACGTGGACCACGCCAAGGAACTCGGCAACGATGTGCCGAAGCAGCCGTTGCTCTTCCTCAAGCCGACCTCGAGCCTGCTCGAGAGCGCGGGAACCGTGGTGCTGCCGCTCGCGTCGCAACAGGTGGAGTACGAGGGCGAGATCGGGGTGATCGTTGGCGCGCGGCTGCGCCACGCCGATGAAGCCACGGCGGCCCGCTCCATCCGCGGCCTGTGTGCCGTGAACGATGTCACCGCGCGCGACCTGCAGAAGTCGGACGGCCAGTGGACCCGCGCCAAGGGATTTGACACCTTTTGTCCGGTGGGCCCTGAAGTGGTTGCGCCGAGCGATCTCGGGGGCGTCACGGTCGTCACGCGCTTGAATGGCCAGGAGAAGCAGCGCGGCACCGCCAGCCAGATGGTCTTCAACATTCCGTTTCTCCTCAGCTACATCAGCCAGATCATGACGCTCGAACCAGGCGATCTCGTGTGCACCGGCACGCCAGCCGGCGTGGGCCGACTGAGCGCGGGCGACATGGTCGAAGTCGAGCTGGTCGGGTTGTCGTCGGTGTCCAACCCTGTGCAGGCGGAGGCATGATGCCGACGTTGAGTGCGCGGATGGCGACGCTGCCGCCGTATCCGCTGGCGCACATTCCGCAGAAGAAGCGCGAGTTGCTCGCGCGTGGGGTGGACGTGATCGATCTGGGTGCCGGCGACGCGGATCTCGCGCCGCCCACGGCCGCGCTCGAGGCGATGGCGCGCGCGCTCGAGAACCCCGCGATGCACCGCTACGGCTTCGGACTTGGGCACGTGCCGTTCCGCGAGGCCGCGAGCCGCTACATGATGGACCGGTTCGCGCAGCGCTTCGATCCGCTCACCGAGATCGTGCCACTCATCGGCAGCAAGGAAGGGCTGGCGCATCTGGCGTTCGCGTACCTGAATCCGGGCGACGTCGCCATCATCCCGGAGCCGGGCTATCAGGCCTATGTCGGCGGGGCGCTGCTTGCGCTCGGCCACCCGCACCTGATGCCGCTCCGTCCGGAGCACAACTTCCTGCTCGAGCTCGAACATGTGCCGGACGACGTGCTCCGCCGTGCCAAGATCGTGTACGTGAACTACCCGAACAACCCGACCGCGGCGATCGCCCCACGCGACTACCTCGAGCGGCTCGTGGCGCGCTGCCGGACCCTCGGGATCTTGCTGGTGTACGACAACGCGTATGCCGAGCTTGCGTTCGACGGCTACGTACCGCCGAGCATCTTCGAGATCGACGGGGCGCGAGAGTGCGCCATCGAGTTCCACTCGCTGTCCAAGACGTTCAACATGACGGGATGGCGCTGCGCGTGGGCCGTGGCAGCGCCGCCCATTGCCGCGGCGCTCGCCCGCATCAAATCCTTCACCGACACCGGTCCGTTCATGGCAATTCAGGCGGCGGGCGTGGCGGCGCTGGATGGATGGCGGTCATTCGCGCCTGCGAACGTCGCGGTCTTTCAGGCGCGCCGTGATGCCGCCGTTGCAGCGTTCCGCGACGCGGGGTTTGCGGTCGAATCGCCCAAGGCGAGCATGTACCTCTGGATTCCGTTGCCGGCCGGGGTGTCGAGCAAGGAGTTCGCCGACCGGTTGATGGACGACGAAGGGGTGGTGGTGCTGCCAGGTTCTGGCTTCGGAGCGGGCGGCGAGGGGTTCTTCCGCATCTCGTTCATCCAGTCGCCGGAGCGACTGGCTGAAGCGGCGCGCCGCGCGGGTCGTGTCCTCGCACGCTTCGAGGCGACCGCCGCGTGAGCTTCACGCGCCCCTCCGCGTCGGCCGTTCTCTCGGTCACGATCCACGCCGCGATCATCGGCGCGGCGCTGCGGTGGGCGGTCCTTGGCTATCCCATGCCTGATTGGCTCGATCGCAAGGGCGATCCGCCCAAGTCCGAGCGGATCACCTTCGTGCGCAGCGGCGGCGGCGGTGGCCCCGTCGCGCGTGCGAGTCAGGTGGCGGCAGGCGCAGCCAAGAAGGGGAAGGCGGCGGAAGAGAAGAAGCTGATCGCGCCCATCGATGTACCGAACGGTGTGGCAGCGGCGCTTCCGGCGCCGGTGACGGATGAGGGCGGCGCGAACGCCAAGGAGGCGGGCACCGGTGCCGGCGGCACCGCGATGTCGGGGGCAATCGAGGGGATGCGCCCGGCGCTCGCCGATGGGCGGCTCTACGGGCCGCCGCCGCGCGGGCTCGGAGGTCCCGAGCCGCTCACGGGCAAGCAGCGCGTCGACTCAGTGATCGGCGAACGGTTCACGCGCTACCGCGACTCGATCGTGCAGGCGCAGATCATCGCCTCGGGCCAGCGTGACCCGCGCGATTGGACGCTGCGCGACAAGAGCGGGCGGCAGTGGGGCATGGATGCGCAGTACATCCGGCTCGGGCCTGTCTCGATTCCGACGGCGCTGCTCGCGCTGCTGCCGCTCAACCAGAACGCGCCGAGCCCGACGATGTACGAGTCGCGTCGGATCGCGAACCTGTCGCAGGAGATCCAGTTCAACGTGTCACGCGCGATGACGCAAGAGGATTTCAACGCCGCGGTGCGGCGCACGCGTGAGCGGAAGGATCGCGAGCGCAGTGACCAGTTGAAGCGGCGTGGGAGTGATGTGCAGGTGTATCCGGCCGTGCAGCCATCGGTGGCGACGCCGGAACGGTAGCGTTTCGACGCCGCCGCTCAGCGTCGTCGCATCGCGCGCTCCACATCCGCCGCCCGCCGTGGAGCCGCAGCCGAGAGGTTCTCCCGGCCCGTCGGCGTCACGAGAATCATGTCCTCGATCATGATCGCGATCTGTCGCTCCGGGATGTACAGCTTGGGTTCGATGGTCACCACCATCCCGGGCTGCAGCGGACCGCTCCAATCGCGGTCGTCGGTGGCGTCGAGCCCGATGTGATGCCCGAGGTCGCGCACGCCGCCGCCAAAGCGCGTGTATGCCATGATGCCGCCGTCGCGCGCGAGGTAGTGCGTGGGGCTCGGCATCACCCCCCACACCCGGTCGGCGCCCATCGTGCCGATATCCTCGAATCGCTCGAGGCCATGCGCACGGAAGACGCGCGCCGCTGCCTTGATCACGTCGAGCATCATGACCCCCGGACGGATCGTCGCGATGGCCGAGTCCTGCGCCTCGAGGACGATGTCGTAGTAGCGCCGCTGCTCGGCCGAGAAGCGCCCGGAGACGGGCAGGGTGCGACAGAGGTCGCTGGCGTAGTGCCGCACCTCGGCCGCGCCGTAGTCGGCGAACAACAGGTCGCCTGGCTGCATGACGCGGCCGACCGCGTCGTAGCGCTCGCCGCGGAGTGAGAAGAAGGTCATGGCGTCGGCCCCGCTCGAGATGATCGGGCTGAACGACGCGCGCGGTGCGCCGCGCTTCTTCCAGTCGGCTTCGAGGATGCCGGCCGCTTCGAGGTCGTTCATGCCGGGACGCACCGCGCGCATGAGGGTGCCGAGCGAGGCCGCGCTGATGGCGGCGGCCTCGCGGAGCGCGGCGATCTCGGTGTCGTCCTTGATGAGGCGGAGCGAGCGCACGTGGGGGGTGATGTCGCGGAGATCGCGTGCGGGGAAGAGCGCCGCGAGGGACGCGCCCTGCTGCATCTCGATGGTGGCCATGCGGGCCACACCGGGGGGCGCCCAGAGCGAATCACGGCCCATGGGCAGGTAGATGCGCGCCGTGCTGCCCACGATCTCGCGGAGCCGTGTGCTCAGCTCGCGCAGCGGATACGTCTCGGCGATGCCGGTGCGCTGTGCGGCGCCGGCGCCCGGTGCCATCCGATGGCGCGGCAGGTTCCAGCTTGCGCGCCGGAAGGCCGAGTCGGCCAGCGGGTACTGCGCGCCCGCGAACTGGAACGAGTCGGGGAGGAAGAGCGCGGTGCGCATGGACTGCGGGGCGGCGCCAGGGCGCGTGTCCGGCGCGATCACGAGCACGGCATACGGCGACTCGACGCCGGTGAGATACCAGAAGTTGGCGTTCTGGCGCGGGAGGTCGTGGTTCCCGACGAGATGCGCGCCGGGGAGGATGATCGCGGCGGTGGTTCCGACGCGTTCGACAAGCCGGGAGCGGCGCGCGGCATAGCTCGCGGCGGTGGGGAGGGGCTGCGCGGGGAGGATGGATGCGATCAGCAGCGACGCGAGCAGCATGCCGCACGTCGAATGCGAGAGAACGCGGAATCGGATGGGGTTCGGCATGTCCGATGCGGGGCGATGGCGGAATGGCGAGGATCGGCGAGGCGCAGTACCACTCAATAGGTCGCCCCATCGGTTTGTGCGCCATCCTCGGGTGGTCACCAGCGCGCGTTGCGCGGCCTCTCGCCCGATCACTCGCTGGTGCTGATCAACGGGCAGCGCCAACCGGAGACGACAGCGCCTTGCGGCTCGAGCGCGCTGGTCGCGACCTTTGCGGTGCGTACCGACCGCATCCTCCCTACCGACGCCCCCATGCTTGCCGCTGCCCTCGCTGCGCTGCTGCTCGTCGCTCCCGCGCAGGCGCCGTCGCGCACGGCGCCACCAGATTCGCTCTCGGCCGCCGAACGCGCACTCGCACGCGCCGTTGATGCACGCACCGCCGATGCGATCGCACTGCTCGAGCGCCTCGTCAACATCAACAGCGGCACGATGAACTTCGCGGGGGTGCGCCAGGTAGGCGACGTGCTCCGTGCCCGCCTCGATGCGCTGGGCTTCAGGACGCGGTGGGAGGACGGCGCGCCGTTCAAGCGGGCGGGACACCTGATCGCCGAGCACGTGGCGCCGGGTCCCAAGTTGCTGCTGATCGGACATCTGGACACGGTGTTCGAGCCCACGAGTCCGTTCCAGGCGATGGAGCGCGGGCCCGACTCGACCGCGCGCGGCCCGGGCATCATCGACATGAAGGGCGGCGACGTCATCCTGATCGTC
>JANMLN010000116.1:0-26840 GCA_031372565.1 Gemmatimonadota bacterium
CCACGCCGCTGCCGGCCAAGGTCTACGCGAACGAAGGTATCTGCCAGGTGCTCTTCCTCCAGGGCAACGAGCCGCCGAGCACGAGCTACAAGGACAAGAAGGGGCAGTACATGGGGCAGCACGGCGTGACGTTGCCGCGGCTCTGACGCGTGAGCACTCCGCAACACTGGGACCGCCACGCGGCACGCTTCACCTCCGAAGTCTTCGACATCACGCGCGCCCACCGCGGGCGCACGCTCGAACGGCTCGTGCTGCAACTCGCGCCGCCCAAGGGCACGGGCACACTGCTCGACGCCGGCTGCGGCATCGGCACCTTCACGCGCACCTACGGCGAGCGGTTCCATCACGTCATCGCCATGGACTTCTCGCCGGCCATCCTGCGACGCGCCATGACGACCAAGCCGTTCATGCCCAACGTGACGTGGATGTGCGATGACATCGTGCGACTCCCCACCCTGCTCCGCCCCGGCCTCGCGGACCTCACGGTGTCGTTCAACGTGCTCACCTATGCGGCCAAGGAGCGCAACCAGGACATTCTGCGCGCCCTCCGCGTGCTCACCGCCAAGCGTGGCGCGGCCGTCGTGGTGGCGCCATCCGCCGAGTCTGAAGCCGAGGCTAGTGGTGTGAGCGCCGAGGACGCCGCCACGCACCTTCAGCAGCGGCTCGGGCTCAAGCAGACGTTCTTCACGCGGGATGAGCTGGCGCGGTCGGCCCGCAAGGCCGGCTGGAAGTACGTCGACATCATGCCGATCACGTATCCGCGCGCCTACGAGCGCGTGGGCAAGGCCGGCGCCAACTCCAAGCGCGACAACTACGACTGGCTCGCCGTCCTGTCGTCCTGAGCGCAGCGAAGGACCCGCTTTTCCCCGCGAAACACGAAGGGCCTGCTTGCCTCACAAGAGACAAGCAGGCCCTTCGCTTCGCTCAGGGCGACAAGCTGCTCACGACAACTACCCCGCCCCCGCCAGGTGCCGCTCCTCCTGCTTCATCACCGTCGCCATCACGTAATCCCGGTTCATCCGGCTGATCGAATCGATCGAGATCTCCTTCGGACACGCCTCCTGGCATTCGCCAAACAGCGAGCACCCGCCGAAGTTCTCGAGATCCATCTGCGCCACCATCTTGAGTGCACGCCGATACCGCTCCGGCTGCCCCTGTGGCAGGCTGCCCAGATGCGTGACCTTCGCGCTCGTGAACAGCGACGCTGACGAGTTCGGGCACGCCGCCACGCAGGCACCGCACCCGATGCACGCGGCCGCGTCCATCGCCGCATCGGCATCAGTCTTCGGCACCGGCACCGCGTTGCCGTCCACGGCATTGCCCGTGTTCACCGACACGTAGCCGCCGGCCTGGATGATCCGGTCGAAGGCGCTGCGGTCCACGACCAGATCGCGAATCACCGGAAACGCCGCGGCGCGCCACGGCTCGATCGTGATCGCATCGCCGTCCTTGAAGGCACGCATGTGCAACTGGCACGTGGTCGATGCCTTCCATGGGCCGTGCGCCTGCCCGTTGATCATCATGCTGCAGCTGCCGCAGATCCCCTCGCGACAGTCATGATCGAACGCAATCGGCTGCTCGCCCTTGGTCGTCAACCCCTCGTTCACGACATCGAGCATCTCGAGGAAGCTCATGTCGGGGCTCACGTTCGTCGCCTGATACGTCTGCATGGCGCCCGCAGCCTTCGGGCCCGCCTGCCGCCAGACGCTCAGCGTGAGATTCATCGTCTTGCCCGTTCCAGATCCGCCCACGGTCGATTCTCCTTGCTTGCAGGCTACTTGTAGCTGCGGGTGGCCAGGTGCACGTTCTCGAACGCGAGGGGTTCCTTGTGCAGCACCTGCGGCGTGTTGTCGCCCACGTGCTCCCACGCCGCCACGTACGCGAACTGGTCGTCATTGCGCTTCGCTTCGCCCTGTTCCTGGTACTCGGTGCGAAAGTGCCCGCCGCAGCTCTCTTCGCGGTGGAGCGCGTCACGGCACATCAACTCGCCCAGCTCGATGAAGTCGGCCGCGCGTCCGGCGCTCTCGAGGCTCTGATTGAGTTCCGCCCCGGACCCCGGCACGATGACGTCCTGCTGGAAGTCCTCGCGCAACTGCTGCAGCTGTCCGATCGCCTGCGTCAGGCCGGCCTTGTCGCGCGCCATGCCGCACTTGTCCCACATGATCCGGCCGAGTTCCCGGTGGAAGCTCTGCGCCGTGCGATTGCCCTTCACGCTCAGCATGCCGCTGGTCCGCGCGTGCACATCGGCTTCGGCGGCCTTCGCCTCGGGCGCATCGGCCGTCACCTTGGCGAGCGGTGCCTGCGCGAGGTAGTTGCCGAGCGTGTACGGGATGACGAAGTAGCCGTCGGACAGCCCCTGCATGAGCGCGCTCGCACCCAGCCGGTTGGCGCCATGATCGGAAAAGTTCGCCTCGCCGAGCACGAACAGCCCCGGAATGTTCGACATCAGGTTGTAATCCACCCAGAGGCCGCCCATCGTGTAGTGCACGGCCGGGTAGATCCGCATCGGGACCTTGTACGGGTCCTCATCGGTGATCCGCTGGTACATGTCGAAGAGGTTGCCGTACCGCTCGGCCACCTTGTCGGCACCCACGCGCTGGATCGAGTCGCGGAAGTCGAGATACACGCCGAGCCCGCCGGGACCGACGCCGCGCCCCTCGTCGCACACTTCCTTGGCAGCGCGGCTGGCAATGTCGCGCGGGCTCAGATTGCCGTAGCTGGGATACTTGCGCTCGAGGTAGTAGTCGCGCTCAGCGTCCGGGATCTGGTCGGGTGACCGCGCATCGCCCTTGGCTGTGGGCACCCACACGCGCCCGTCGTTGCGCAACGACTCGGACATGAGGGTGAGCTTCGACTGATAGTCGCCGCTCTGCGGAATGCATGTCGGGTGAATCTGCGTGTAGCACGGATTCGCGAACATGGCGCCGCGCTTGTGCGCGCGCCAGATCGCGGTGGTGTTCGAGCCCTTGGCGTTGGTGCTCAGGTAGTAGACGTTGCCGTAGCCACCCGTGGCGAGAATGACCGCATCGGCCATGGCGGTGCTGACGGCACCCGTCACGAGGTCGCGCACCACGATGCCGCGCGCCTTGCCGTCCACCACCACGAGGTCGAGCATCTCGGTGCGCGGGAACATCTTCACGGTCCCCTTCGCGATCTCCTTCTCGAGCGCCTGGTAGGCGCCCAGCAGCAGCTGCTGCCCCGTCTGCCCGCGCGCGTAGAAGGTGCGACTCACCTGCGCGCCGCCGAACGAGCGGTTGGCCAGCGTGCCGCCGTACTCGCGCGCGAACGGGACGCCCTGCGCCACGCACTGGTCGATGATGTTCACCGAGATCTGTGCCAGACGGTACACGTTCGCCTCGCGGGCGCGGAAGTCGCCGCCCTTGATCGTGTCGTAGAACAGCCGCCACACGGAGTCGCCGTCGTTCTGGTAGTTCTTGGCCGCGTTGATGCCGCCTTGCGCGGCAATCGAGTGCGCGCGGCGCGGAGAATCCTGGAAGCAGTAGCAGGAGACGTTGTACCCGAGCTCGGCCAGCGTCGCGGAGGCACTCGCGCCCGCCAAGCCGGAACCGACCACGAGCACGTTGTATTTCCGCTTGTTCGACGGGTTGACCAGCTTCATCTCGAACTGGTGCTTCTCCCACTTCTGGGCGAGCGGTCCGTCGGGAACGTTGGACTTGAGTTCGGTCATCGGCGGCTGCCTATGGGGTCACGTGCGCGATCGTCGAATCCGCGGACGGGTTGGTCGCTGCGAGTGCACCGTCGGGCGCGCGCTTGGCCACGCCGGCCATGATGCCGAGCGGGATCACGGTGAACGCGAGCCAGACGCCAACGGCGAGCACGGTGGCGATGCGGCGGTGCAGCGGATGCTGGCTGGGCTTCGACAGGCCGAGCGTACGGACGCTGGCCCACGCGCCGTGGAAGAGGTGCAGGCCGAGGAAGACCATCGCCACCACGTACAACGCCACGTACAGCGGGTTGTTGAAGGCGACGATCATGTTGTTGTACACGTCCGTCTCGCTGAACGTCGTACGGTCCACCCAGCCGAGCGTGAAGTGCGCCAGGTGGAAGACGATGAAGAACAGGAGCAGCACCCCGCCCCACCGCATCGTCTTGCTCGCGAACGTGCTCACCCGCGGCGAGCGCTTGGCGTAGTCCTGTGGGCGCGCGGCCTTGGCCATCTGCGTCAGCTGGTAGGCGGCCGTGAAGTGCAGCACGACGCTCACCAACAGCCCGCCACGCGCCAACCAGAGCACGCCGCCCAGCGACTTGAGGAATGCCGCATAGTGATTGATCGCCTCGGGGCCGCGGAAGACGAGCAGGTTCCCCGACACGTGGCCGATCACGAAGCCGATCATCGCCAGGCCGGTGACGGCCATGACGATCTTCTTGCCGATCGTTGACGCCCAGAACGTGCCAATCATGCCCATTAGAGCTTGACCGACGCCATCGGTTCCCGCACCGCGTCGGCGCTCTTCGCGAGCGCGGCCTTCTCGTCGGCCGTGAGCGACACTTCGATCACCTTCTCGAGCCCGTTGCGCCCGAGCTTGCACGGCACGCCCAGGTAGAGCCCCGACATGCCGTACTCGCCTTCGAGCCAGGCGGCGCAGGGCAGGATGCGCTTCTGGTCCATCACGATCGCCTCGACCATCTGCACGGCGCCACTCGAGGGCGCGTAGTACGCCGAGCCGGTCTTCAGGTACTTCACGATCTCGGCGCCACCGTCGCGCGCGCGCTGCACGATCGCGTCGAGCGTGGCCTTGTCCATGAGCTGCGTGATCGGGATGCCGCTCACGGTGGTGTAGCTGATGAGGGGCACCATCGTGTCGCCGTGGCCGCCCAGGACCATCGCCTGGATGTCGCGCACGCTGACGTCGAGCGCCTCGGCGATGAACGACCGGTAGCGCGCCGTGTCGAGAATCCCCGCCATGCCGATGACGCGCTCGCGCGGGAAGCCGGTGGCCTCCTTGGCGACGTAGCACATGACGTCGAGCGGGTTGGATACGACGATGACGATCGCGTTGGGCGAGGTGGCCTTGATCTGCTCGCTGACCGACTTGACGATGCCCGCATTGGTGTTGAGCAGGTCGTCGCGCGACATGCCGGGCTTCCGGGCGATGCCAGCCGTGATGACGACGATGTCGGAGCCCGCGGTGGGGGCGTAGTCATTGGCCCCCGAGACTCGCGAGTCGAACCCTTCGATCGGGGCCGACTCCCACTGGTCGAGGCCCTTGCCCTGGGGAATCCCCTCGGCGACATCGACCATGATGACGTGGCGAGCGAGTTCCTTCTCGGCGATACGCTGGGCCGTGGTGGCGCCGACATTTCCGGCGCCGACGACCGTGATCTTGTTGACCATGGGTCCTGAGCAAGTCGAGGGTTGGCGCCCAGCGCGACCGCGCTCGGCAGCCACGGGAAGCTAGGCCGAGTGCAAAGTCGTGGCAACGCAACGAATTAGAACGCCGAGTCCGAGTATCGGCGCGAGATCGCGCGCGGCGGTTCCGAGGGGCGGTGAGCTCGGAATCCTCGCGCCGGCGCGGCCTGGTCGCGCAGGACGCAGCGCTGCCCGCACTGTTGTGCCGACGCCACAGTGTCGAGGTCTGGCCACAGAGAAAAACGCGTTATTCGTCTGATACAGCTATATGGCTCCGTGACACGGCCTGTTTCTGGTCTCTGGGTAACGTCCCCTGTGGGCATGGTTGATGCGATTGCATTGGTGATTCCGCCGATGCTGGCGAGCCAGCACGGTACCCGTCCTCTCGAAGGGAAAGACCATGCGACGCATTTTCGCACACCTCATCCGCATCACCCCCGCCGTGGTGATCGCGCTCGCCGCCCCCGTGGCCGCGCACGCACAGACCGCGTCGCACTACGATGGCGGGATGAACGGCTGGACGACGCAGACGATCGTGAACCCGTACGGCTGCGCCTCAGGCGCGGGGGGCACCGTCGCGACGGGCGGTAACCCGGGCAGCCACTGGGGCTTCTCCAACTACGACTGCTACACGCTGGTGTTCAACGCGCACGTCAGCACCTTCTCGTGGAACCCGATGTCGCAAGGCGCGATCACGGGAAACCTCACGTTCGGCTATGACATCTCCACGTCCTCCGGTGGCCAGATCGCCTTCGAGAACGTCCTCCGTCAGGGCAACAAGTGGTTCGTCTCTGGCTACAACCTTGCCACCTACGGCCTCGGATGGGAGTCGGTGACCTCCACGCCGACCGCGTGGTGCGAGGTGTTTGCCGGGTTCGGACCGTCCAACAGCTATACGTGCGGAGGGGGCCTGCCCGACTTCTCGGCCGCCGGCGGGCAGATCGACTTCGGTGTGGTCTCGGCCAACTCGGGCTCCGGCCTTCGCTACGGCGGCATCGACAACTTTTCCGTGAGCTTCGACCACAGCGCGCCGGCCTCGACGGTGCCCGAGCCCGTGTCCATGTCGCTGGTGGCGACGGGACTCGCCGGACTCGCCCTCGTCACGCGCCGCCGCCGGAACCGGTAGGCCGAGCGTTCTTGGCCGTGATTGCAGACAGGGAGGCCCGAGCGGGCCTCCCTGTTTGCGTTGCGCGCCTGCGACGCCTGAGGGTCGCTATCCCCCCACTTGGCTCAACGCCCTGAGTCCGCCCACCTGCATCTGCAGCAGCTGGTGCTCCTTCGGCTTCTCCGCGAGCGCCTGCCTGAACAGCGGCTCCAGCGGCTCTCCCCGCCGCAGCGGCTCGCGCAGCATCACCTCGTGGTCCCCGTACAGGCAGGTACGAAGCCGGCCATCGGCCGTGAGGCGCACCCGGTTGCAGCTCCCGCTGTACGTGTGCGTCATCGGCGTGATCACGCCGATGGTGCCAGCCGCGCCATCCAACCTGTAGTACGCGGCGGGCCCGTTGCCGCGCGCGGGGCCCGCGTCGGCGGCCAGCGCGCCCACGGCCGCCACGCGCTCCAGAATCTCCGCCGACGGGACCACGTGCTCGAAGGTCAGCTCGCGCATCTCGCCCACCGGCATCAGCTCGATGAAGCGCACATGCAGCGCGCGGTCGAGTGTGAGGCGCGCGAAGTCGGCCACCTCGTCGTCGTTGATGCCACGCATCACGACGACGTTGATCTTCACCGGTCCAAGGCCTGCGTCCAGCGCCGCGTCGAACGCCACCAGCGGGTCGAAGCCGATGTCGCGCCGAGCGATGGCCACGATGCGGTCGGCGCGCAGTGAGTCCGCGCTGATATTCACGCGATCGAGTCCGGCCGCCTTGAGCCCCGCGGCCATGGCCGGGAGCTTGGCCCCGTTGGTCGAGAGCGCGATGTCCTCGACCTGCGGCGTGGCGCGGAGCTGCGCGATCAGCGACTCGAGCTGGGGCCGGATGGTTGGCTCGCCGCCGGTGATGCGCACGCGGCGCAGCCCCAGCGGTGCCAACTGTCTCACGATCTCGGCGATCTCCTCGTAGCGCAGAATCTCCGCCTTGGGGAGCCACGGCAGCCCTTCGAGCGGCATGCAGTAGACGCAGCGGAAGTTGCACCGGTCGGTCACCGAGATGCGCAGATACTCGATGCCGCGTCCGAACTGGTCGCGCAGCACGGTGCCGGGGGTCACGGGCGCGCTGCTCACGGGTGTGAGGCCACGGGGGCCGACGCGGTCGGGTCGACCCAGGCGCGCGTGCCGTCGAGGTAGTGCTCGCGCTTCCAGATCGGGACGCGGCGCTTGAGCTCCTCGATCACGAAGCGACAGGCTTCGAACGCCGGCGCTCGGTGCGCGTGCGCCGCCGCAATGACCACGCTGGCCTCGCCAAGCGTGAGCGCCCCGGTGCGATGCTCGCAGACCACCTGCGCCCCCGGGAAGCGCGCTTCAGCCTCCGCGACAACCGCGTTGAGTTCATGCACCGCCATGGCCTCGTAGGCATGGTACTCCATGCCGCTCACCGCTCGGCCCTCGTGCATGTCGCGCACCGTTCCCACGAACAGCGTCGTGGCGCCGTGGCCCATGGCCGCGACCTCCGCCAGCAGTGCGGCGGGATCGAGCGGGCGCGAGACGAGGGCGGACCGCATCAGCCGCCGGCCACCGGCGGAATGACGGCGACCTCGTCGCCCGCGCTCACGAGGTCGGCCAGGTGCGCATATCGCGCATTGACGGCGACCAGCGGTTTCGGTGGCAGGCGCTCGGCGCCCGGCAGGGTACGCAGCTGCTCGAGGACGTCGGCCACGGTGGCCGTGACAGGAACATCGAGCGCAACCTCATCCCGGCCAAGGGCTTCGGCGTAGGACGCAAAGAGGAGCACGCGGACAGACATGCGGGAACGATAACCCGTTGTCGTCCTGAGCAAAGCGAAGGACCTGCTTCTCGGCCGTCGCGTGAACGGAGGGAAAGCAGGTCCGTCGCTGCGCTCAGGACGACGCGCGATCAATCGTCGTCGTCTCCCACGTCCTCGATGTCGATGTCCGCCACCATGGCCCGTAACTCCTTGCTGGGCTTGAAGACCGGCACCGGCCGCGCCGACACCTCGACGGGCGCACCCGTGCGGGGATTGCGCGCCATCCGGGTCTTCCGCTGGCGAATCTTGAAGGTGCCGAACCCACGCACCTCAATGTTCCGCTGCTGCTGCAGCGCCTCCTTGATGGCGTCCAGGAAGGAGTCCACCACGCGGGCGCAGTCCTTTTTGGAGATCATGGGACCTGCGGTCTTGGCAATCTGCTCGGTGACCCGTTCGACCAGGTCTGCCTTCGTCATCGACATGCCTCTCGCTACCTCGCCCGGAGGGTGGTTGAGGGCAGATAGTAGGAGCTTACCTCTTGTGTGTCAAGCGTTTGGCTCGTTTTACGCGGAACGCTCGGCAACCGTCCGGAGGTACTGCGGGAAGAGCGGACGCGCGTCATGCGGGCCCGGCGCGGCCTCCGGATGGAACTGGACGGCGAAGATCGGCAGGGTGCGGTGTCGCACCCCTTCCAGCGACCCATCGTTGCAATTGACGTGCGTCGCGATGAGGTCCGGTGCTCCCGGAATCCCCGACTCGCTTCCCTCGACCGCGAAGCCGTGGTTCTGGCTCGTGATGAGAATCCTTCCGGTCTCGAGGTCGCGCACGGGGTGATTTCCCCCGCGGTGCCCGTACGGCATCTTCACCGTGCGCGCGCCAAACGTGAGGCAGATCAGCTGATGCCCGAGGCAAATGCCGAAGATCGGCACCCCGGCATCGGCGATCGCGCGGATATTGCCCGGCGCGTAGCTCACGGCAGCCGGATCGCCAGGTCCGTTCGACAGGAAGACGCCATGCGGCTGCATCGCAAGGACTTGCGACGCCGGCATGTCGGAGGGCACCACGGTAATGCGACAGCCGTGATCCGCAAACAGGCGCAGGATGTTGCGCTTGATTCCGAAGTCGTACGCGACGATGTGGTGCGGCGCGCCCGGATCGCCCCACGTGTAGGGCACCGTGGTCGACACGCGCGACGCCAGGTCCAGCCCCTCCATGCTCGGGCAGGCGGCCAGCGCCGCCGTGACCTCGTCGCTTGGGGCGCTGCCTGCCGCGATCACGCCGCGCATGCTACCGACCGTTCTCAGGTGCCGGGTGAGGGCCCGCGTGTCAACATCCGCGAGGATGGGCACTTGCGCCGCTGCGAGCCAACCCGCGAGATCGCCGGACGCACGCCAGTTCGAGTAGCTCGGCGACAGTTCGCGCACGACCACCCCCGCGACCTGCGGCTTGGCGGATTCCGGATCGTCGGTGTTGATGCCGTAATTGCCGATCATCGGCGAGGTCATCACGACGATCTGGCCATCGAACGACGGGTCGGAGAAGGTCTCCTGATACCCCGTCATGCCGGTCGTGAAGACGACTTCGGCGACCGTGGGCGTGGGCGTCCCCACCATGCGCCCGCGAAAGAGGGTTCCGTCCTCGAGGAGGAGGAACCCTGGCGTACTGGGTGTGCTCACCCGTGCGCGCTTACTTGGGCGCCGCCGGCGACTTGGCCGGGGCTGCAGGCGTCAGCGGAACCGCAGAAGGCGCGGCCGTCTTGGCACCACCAGCCGCAGGGGCGGCGGGCGACGTCGGGGCGGGCTTGTTCGAGAAGGTCTTGTCGAGGACCGAGGTCGGCGCGGCGGCGCGCGACGACATGATCTGCAGCACGAAGGCGAGGCCGATGAAGATGCCGCCGCCCCACCAGCTGATCGTCGTCAGAATGTTGCCGGCCTGCCGGGTGCCCATGAGGGCGTCGCCGCTGGAACTGGCGCCGCCGAAGCTGGCAGCCAAGCCCCCGCCCTTGCCACTCTGCAGGAGGATCGCCGTCGAGAGAACGATGGCGTCGAGGATCAGGATGATGAGCAGGAACGTGTACATCGGAGTGCCGGACGTGGGGACCAGAGTTTCGAACGTAACCTTGAATTCTAGAAGCGCTTGCGGTCCCGGTCAATCGCCTTGTTTCACGGGTGGCTGGCGACGATCGAGCTCCACCCGTCGGCTTCAAGGCTCGCGCCACCGACCAACAGGCCGTCAACGTTCTCGGCGGCGAGCAGGGTGGCCGCGTTCCCCTTGTTGGCGCTGCCGCCGTACAGAATCGCGATCGCGTGCGCCCGCTCGCCGAGTCGCGACGTGAGGTGGGTGCGGATCACGCCGTGCATCGCGGCCGCGTCGGCGGGGGTCGCCGTCTTCCCGGTCCCGATCGCCCACACGGGCTCGTAGGCGATCAGCATGCTGGCGATCGTGCCGGGCTCAAGCTCCGAGAGCCCGACGCGCAACTGCTCCAGCACCACCGTCTCGGCCTCGCCCGCCTCGCGCTGCGGCAGCAACTCGCCGACGCAGAGCACGGGGGTCAGTCCGGCCCGCACGGCGGCCGCGCACTTCTTGGCCTGCATGGTGTCGGTCTCGCCGAAGACATGGCGCCGCTCCGAGTGTCCCACGAGCACGAAGCGCGCGCCGGCATCCCGTGCCATCGCCGCGGAGCTTTCGCCCGTGAACGCCCCCTTGTCCTCCAGGTAGATGTTCTGCACGCCCAGGAGCACGTCCGTGCGCTCACGGCACGCCTCGGCCACGGCGCTGAACGCGAGGGCGCTCGGGAAGAACATCACCGTCCGATCATTGCGACGCGGCGAGAGCGTGAGAAAGCGGCGCATGAACTCGCGGGCCTCGGTGGGGCCGTGGTTCATCTTCCAATTGGCGGCAAACACGGGGTGTTGCATGCGGAATCCGGTTTAGGCGGGACGTTCGTCGAGGATCGCGACCCCGGGGAGCACCTTGCCCTCGAGGAATTCGAGTGAGGCGCCACCGCCGGTCGACACATGGCTCATGTCGCCGTCGAGCCCCGCCTGCGCCACGGCGGCCGCCGAGTCGCCGCCGCCAACGATGGTGGTGACCCCTTTGTGCGTCGCGGCGGCCATCGCCTTGGCCACGGCGAGCGTGCCGGCATCGAGGGGCGGCTTCTCGAAGACGCCCATCGGTCCATTCCACACCACGGTCTTGGCCGATGCGATGGCGCGCGCGTAGCTCGCTGCCGTCTCGGGGCCGATATCGAGCATCGCCTCGTCTGCCGGGATCTGGTCCTTCCGCACCGCGTGGGCCTTGGCCGCCTCGGCGATCGACGGGGCGACGGTGGCATCGTGCGGAAGAATGAGGATCGAGCCGGCCTTCTCGATCAGCGCCTTGGCCATCTCCACGCGATCCGGCTCGACGAGTGACGTCCCCGTTTCGAGTCCCATGGCGCGGTAGAACGTGCAGGCCATCGCGCCACCGACGAGCAGCGCATCCACCTTGGGCAGCAGCGCTTCGATCACGTCGATCTTGCCCGAGATCTTGGAGCCGCCCAGGATGGCCACGAACGGGCGCTTCGGCGTGTCGAGCGCATGACCGAGGTAGTCGAGTTCCTTCTGCATCAGGAGCCCGGCAACCGCCGGCTTGAGATGTCGTGCGACCCCTTCCGTGGAGGCATGCGCACGGTGCGCCGTCCCGAACGCATCGTTCACGTAGAAGTCACCCAGGCGCGCCATCTCGACGGCCAGCGCATCGTCGTTGCGCTCTTCGCCGCCGAGGAAGCGCGTGTTCTCGAGCAGCAACACGCTGCCGTTGGCCAGCGCGTGCGTGGCCGCCACCGCGGCATCGCCGATCGTGTCGCCGAGGAAGTGGACGGGAAATGGAGCCAGCTCCTTGAGCCGCGCAGCAACCGGGGCGAGGGAGTACTTGGCCTCGGGGGCGCCCTTGGGGCGGCCGAGGTGCGAGAGCAGCACCACCTTGGCGCCTCCCTTCGCGAGGGCCGCGAGCGTCGGCAGGGCCGCCGTGATCCGCGTGTCGTCGGTCACGCGGCTCCCGTCGAGCGGCACGTTGAAGTCCACGCGCACGAGGGCGCGACGCCCCGTGAGCTGCGCGGGCGTGAGATCGGCGATGGTGAGCTTGGGCATCGAGGCGGTCAGGAACGGGATTCGCGCAGGAGCGCCCACGCGATCAGCGCGGCGCCGGCAACGGCGAAGCAGAGTGCGGCGACCATCAGGTCGTCGGGGCGTCGGGCGGCACGGAGGGCGATCGCCCACTCCTTGGTTGCGGGCACGCCCTCGACTTCCATCTGGTGCATCAACTGGCGCGCGCGGAACCAGCTTCCGGCCGCGCCAAGGAGGCCCGCGGCGCCGAACCCGAGGGCGAGGCGACCGCGGACATCCCGAGGGACGTTCACAGGCTGCGGGCCAGGTACCGGAGGAGATCGACGCAGCGGGACGAGTAGCCCCACTCGTTGTCATACCAACCCGAGACCTTCACCATCGTGCTGTCGACGACGTTGGTGTTCTTGCTGTCGACGATGCAGGAATGCGGATTGCCGATGTAGTCCACGCTCACGAGCTCTTCCTCGGTGTACGCGAGGATCCCCTTGAGCGGGCCGGCCGCGGCCGCGGCCTTGAACGCCGCGTTCACCTCGGCGATCGTCGTGCCCTTCTCCACCTCGACGGTGAGTTCGGTGAGCGAGACATCCGGGGTCGGCACGCGGATGGCGATCCCGTCGATCTTCCCCTTCACTTCGGGGATGACGAGCGAGGTGGCCTTGGCGGCTCCCGTCGTGGTCGGGATGATGCTCACCGCAGCCGCACGCGCGCGGCGCAGGTCCTTGTGCGGCAGGTCGAGGATCGACTGGTCGTTGGTGTAGCTGTGGATCGTGACCATCGTGCCGTGCTTGAAGCCGAAGGTGTCGCGGATGACCTTCACCATCGGCACGAGGCAGTTGGTGGTGCAGCTCGCGTTCGAGATGATGTTGTGCTTCGCGGCGTCGTACTTGTCGTGGTTGACGCCCATGACGATCGTGATGTCTTCGCCCTTGGCCGGCGCGGAGATGATCACCTTCTTGGCGCCCGCGGCGCGGTGCTGCTCGGCCTTGTCGGCATCCGTGAAGCGACCGGTCGACTCGAGGACGATATCGACCCCCAGCGCCTTCCACGGCAGCTTGGCCGGATCCTTCTCGGCGAGGATCTTGATCGTGTGGCCGTCCACCGTGATGCTGTCCGCTCCGGCTTCGACGGTGCCCGTGTAGGTGCCGTGCACCGAGTCGTACTTGAACAGGTGCGCGAGGGTGTGTGTGTCCGTGAGATCGTTCACCGCCACGAACTCAATGTCCGTGACGCCCTGCTCGCGAGCGGCGCGCAGCACCTGACGGCCAATGCGGCCGAACCCGTTGATACCGACCTTGATTGCCATGGCTAGAACATCCTCTCAGGAAGCGAATCGGTCCCGGAGCGCCCGGGCCCGTCCAAAGGTCACGTAGCTGACGATGCGCACGCCGGACGCGACGAGCGCGTCGGCACACGCGTTGAGCGTGGCGGCGGTCGTGACGACATCGTCCACGAGCATCACGTGCGCGCCGCGCAGCTCCGCGCGTCGAGAATCAGGCGACACGAAGCAGCCCTTAACATTGCCAGATCGGTCGATGGGGGTCAACCGCGTTTGACTCGCCGCGCGCGTCCCGCCACGCGTGCGGCGCAATAGGTCGGTGCGGAGGGGAATCCCCCACCACGGCGCCAAGGCGGCGGCGAGCACCTCGGCCTGGTTGAAACCGCGGGCACGCGCCCGGTCCGGTGCCAGTGGCACCGGCACCACCCAGCGGCGCTCACGTGCCACGTCGGCCGGCCACGCCAAGCGCGCCATCCGCTCCGCCATGCCGTGGGCCGCGGCGTGCCAGCCGCGGTACTTGAGCGCGTGCACGATCGCGCTTCCCGATCCGCCGTCGCCCACCCAGCACCACGAGCGCGCCGACCGCACGTGCGGCGGCAGCAGCTCGCACCAGGCGCACGCCACCGTCCCGGGCACCCGCGGATGTCCGCAGCGGTCGCACTGGAGGGCGCTGAGCGGCGCGCATCGGCTCCAGCACGCGCCGCACACGATGCCGCTCTCGTGCGCGCCCAGCGCGCGCTGACAGGCCGCGCACGCCAACGGAAAGGCGAATGCGACGGTGGCCTCCCATGCGCGCGCGAGGGAGGCCGGCACGCGGTTCGGCGCGTCCGCGTGGCTCACGGGGGGGTCACGCGAGGCTCGCGCGCATGACGTCGCGATCCGGCGCCACGCCGAACCAGCGCTCGAACGCCAGGGCGCCCTGCGCCAGCAGCATCGGTAGCCCGTCGAGCGCCAGATGCCCCCGGACGCCGCCGGTGCGCACCCACGCCGTACCGCCGCGGCGATACACGAGGTCGAGCAGTGACGTTCCCGGGGCGAGGAGCTCGAAGGGCACGGGCAGGTCGTCGGTCGTCATCCCGATGGTGGTCGCGTTGATCACCAGCGCCGCGCCCCGCACCGCATCGACGAGGTCGGCCACGGGCTCGATGGTTCCGTCGAAACGCTGGCTGAGCGCACGTGCCTGCGCGGGACGCCGACTCCAGCACCGCATCGGTCCCCCGCTCCAGCGCTCGGCGGCGGCGCACACGGCTGCTGCCGCCCCTCCCGCGCCCAACACCGTGACGCGCGTCCGGTGGGGCGAGGCGCCGAGCAGCTGCTCCACGGCCGCTTGTACGCCGCCCACGTCGGTGTTGTCGCCCACGAGGCCGCCATCTGCTCGCGTCCAGAAGGTGTTGACCGCGCCCACGCGCTCGGCGAGCGGCGTGCGCTCGGCGCACAGGGGGGCGAAGGCGAGCTTGTGCGGCACGGTGACGTTACCCGCCCCGCCAATGGCGGCGAGTTGTGCGGTGGTCACGGCGAGCGCGTGCGGCTCGACATCAAGCGCTTCGTACGTCAGCGGGAACGCGGCGGCCCGGAGCGCCGCGTTCTGGAAGCGCGGCGAGAGCGAGTGCGCCACCGGGTGCCCCAGCAGCACGAGCCGCCCGGGCAACACTCTCACGGATTCGTCTCGCGCTCGGGGAGCGCGCGGTCGAGCGCATCGCGCACCTGCCGGTCCAGCTCCGCCCAGGTGGAGCGGTAGACGTCGAGGTCACCGCCGAACGGATCGCTCACCGGCGCGCGTGACGCGCCGCGCGAGGCATACTCGGTGAGCAAGAAGCTCTTCCCTTCTCCCCCCATGGCTTCAGCGGCGTCGACATGATGCGGCCCCATGGCCAGGATCACGTCGGCCTCGCGCACCAGATCGCGCGTGAGCACGCGCGCGCGGTGCGGGCTCAGATCGAGATCATGCTCGAGGCCGACGAGCAACGAGCCATCCGAGGCGCTTGCCCCACCCCACGCCGATGTCCCGGCGCTCGCCACGGTGACGTCGCGCTGACCGCGCTCGAGGAGGACTGCGCGCGCGATGGCCTCGGCCAGCGGGCTTCGGCAGGTGTTGCCCGTGCAGACGAAGAGCACGTGCATCAGGCGTCTCCGACCAGTTCGGGGACCGTCTCGCGCAGGATGGCCGCGGAAATCGCGCCGGGGCGAATCACGCGCGGGCGACGACCCATGCAATCGACCACGGTCGACGGGAGTGAAGGTTCGAGGCGTCCGCCATCGAGGACGCGCAGGGTGCCGCGCGCCACGGCCGGACCCCATTGCTGCACAATCTCGGAGGCCGAGACGGCGGGAGGAAGACCGGGCAGATTCGCGCTCGTGCTCGTGATCGCATCACCGAAGGCGCGGATCATGCGCGACAGCGCTTCGTGCGGCGTCCAGCGCACCGCCACGCCGCCCTCGGGGCCCCGCAGGCGCGCGGGCACACGGTGCGCGCCGCCCGGCAGCACGAGCGTGAGCGGACCGGGCCAGTGGCGCGCCGCGAGTCGCGAGGCGGCGGGCGTGAGAGTCAGCCCAAGCCGCGCGAGCATGTCGCTCCCCGCAATGAGCAACAGGAACGGCTTGGCCGGCGGGCGCCGCTTGAGCGTGACCAGCGACTCGACCGCTTGATGCTCGGCGCTCGTGCCGAAGCCGTAGAGCGTTTCGGTCGGATAGGCGAGAATGCACCCGGCGCGGAGATGGTCGATGGTGCCATCCAGACTCGCGTCGACATCCGCCGCCGACCAGAACGGGATGGAGCGTGGTTCGGCGCTCACTCGGGACCGTCGGCGAGCGCTGCGGCGCGATCGAAGTCCGCTTCCTCGGTCACCTTGAGCGCCTTCTCGCTGCCGCGCACGATGTGCACCGGGAGGCCGAGTCGTTCGCAGAGTGCGGCATCGTCCGTGGCGATGATCCCCTCACGCTTGGCGGCACGATGCGCGTCGAGCAACATGTCCTTGGGAAAGCCCTGCGGCGTCTGCGCCCGGAAGAGCCCCTCGCGCGACACGGTGTCGGTCACGCGACCGTCGGCATCCACGCGCTTGAGCGTGTCCGTGACGGGGAGCGCCGGAATGACGGCGACGCCGCTTCGCGCCTTGTCGATGACGCGCGCCACCATCGCGTCGGTCACGAGGGGGCGCGCCGCGTCGTGCACGAGAATCACGGTCGCTTCGTCGGGGACGTCGCCCAAGCCATTCCACACCGAGTCAGCGCGCTCCCGGCCGCCGTGCGCGATGAGCAGGCGTTCGGTGTCGCACTGGAAGAGCCAGGGCGGCGGATCGCCCGCGTAGCGCTGCGGCAGCACGACAATCACGACGCCGACGTCGCTGCGCTTCTGGAATGTTTGCACCGAGTGCAGCAGCATCGGCTTGCCGGCCACCCAACGGAACTGCTTGAGTTCGGTGCCTCCCACGCGCGAGCCGCTGCCGGCGGCCACGATGATGACGGCCACATCCGGGATGAGGGTCGCGCCGCTCACGCGAACACCTGCTGGAACAGGTCACCCACGGTGCGCACCGGATGCGCCTTGATCCCGGCCGGGATCTGGCGCGGCACGCCGCGTTCGGCCAGCCAGGCGTGCTTGAGTCCCATGCGCGCCGCTTCGGCGAGTCGCCGTTCGGCCTGCGACACCGGGCGGATCTCGCCGCCGAGCCCGAGTTCCCCGAGGAACACGTGATCGCGCGACAGCGCCTTGTCGTAGAGCGAACTCGCGAGCGCGGCCGCGACGGCCAGGTCACCCGCGGGTTCTCCCAAGCGCACGCCGCCGACCACGTTCAGGAAGACATCGAGTGGTGCGAACGACAGTCCGGCGCGCTTGTCGAGCACGGCCAGCAGGAGCGAGAGGCGGCGCCCGTCGAAGCCGGTGGCGACGCGCTGCGGCGTGCCGTACCCCGCCTTGGCGGCCAGCGCCTGCACTTCCACGAGCACCGGTCGCGTCCCTTCGAGCAGCGCGGCCACCGCCGATCCTGACGCGCGCGCGTCCCGATCGCCCATGAACAGTTCACTCGGGTTCGCCACGGCCACGAGGCCGCCCTGCGTCATGCGAAACACGCCGATCTCGTCCACAGGACCGAAGCGATTCTTCGTCGCGCGCAGCACGCGGTGGTCGAGCGTGCCATCGCCCTCGAAGTAGAGCACGGTGTCGACGATGTGCTCGAGCGTCTTGGGGCCGGCGATGCCACCGCCCTTGGTCACGTGCCCGACGAGGAAGACGGTGATCCCCGTTTCCTTGGCCAGCCGCATGAGCCGCGCGGCACACTCCCGCACCTGCCCGACGTTGCCCGGCGCGCCTTCGAGCTCCTGCGTGAACACGGTCTGGATCGAGTCCACGACCATCGCGGCCGGCTGGAGTTCGAGGGCGGTGGCCATGATCGTCTCGAGCAACGTCTCGCCCAGCAGTGAGACGTCACCGGCATGCGCCTCCAGCCGATCGGCGCGGAGACGTACCTGCAAGGGGGATTCTTCTCCGCTCACGTAGAGCGTGGGCTTCCCGGATGATTCGAGGAGCGCGGCGACCTGCAGCAGCAGCGTCGACTTGCCGATACCGGGCTCGCCGCCGACGAGCACCACGGAGCCCGGCACGATGCCGCCGCCGAGCACGAAGTCGAACTCGCCGAGTCCGGTGCGCCACCGATCGGTTTCGGCGCCGACGACATCGCGCAGGCGCGGCGCGCGCACCGCCACGCCGCCGGAGGCGAACCCCTTGGAGCCGCCGGCGCGCTTCGCACCCTTGGACCCCGACGACGCGGAGGCCGCGACCGGCTCCTCAACGAGCGTATTCCACTCGCCGCACGATTCGCAGCGCCCGATCCACTTGGGAAACGACGTGCCGCACTCGGTGCAGCGGTACGCCGACTTGGCGCGGGCCATCACGCCTCCGCGCCGCTCGCCGCAGGCACCGCGCCGCGTTGGGTGCGGTTGTCGAAGCGGGTGTACTGCTTGTGGAAGAAGAGGTCCACCGAGCCGGTCGGGCCGTTGCGTTGCTTGAGGATCAGCACCTCAGCGTGTCCGTCGATCACCTGCCCGTCCTTGTCGCGCGCCACCCCGGTCGCGTCGCGCTCGGCGTAGTAGTCGGGACGGTACAGGCCCATCACGACGTCGGCGTCCTGCTCGATGGCGCCCGACTCGCGGAGGTCGGAGAGCTGCGGACGACCGCGCGATTCGCCGGTGCGCTGCTCGGGGGCACGCGAGAGCTGCGACAGCGCCACGACCGGCACCTGCAGCTCCTTGGCCAGCGCCTTGAGCGAGCGCGAGATCGAGCTGATCTCCTGCTGCCGGTTCTCCGACGAGGCCGGGCCCTGGATGAGCTGGAGATAGTCGATGATGATGAGGCCCAGGCCCGACTCGGCCTTGAGGCGGCGCGCGCGTGACCGCATCTCGAGCAACGTGATGCCCGACGCGTCGTCGATGTAGATGGGGGCGTTGTTGAGGATGCCGACCGCCCGCGCAATGCGCGGCATGTCGTCGTCCCGCAACATGCCCCGGCGGATCTTCTGCGCGTCGACGCGCGCCTCGGATGAGATGATGCGCTCCATGAGCGAATCTCTACTCATTTCGAGGCTGAAGAACGCTACCGGAATATTGCGCTCCAGTGCCGCGTATTGCGCAATGTTGAGCACGAAGGCCGTTTTGCCCATCGACGGGCGCGCCGCGACGATGATCATTTCCGACGGCTGGAAGCCGGACGTCATCTCGTCGAGGTCCTTGAACCCCGACGGCACGCCGGTGATCGCCTGCCCACCCTGCTGGAGCTTCTCGATGCGCTCCATCGTGGGCCAGAGCAGCTCCTTGATGCGCACGAAGCCGCCGGTGCCCTGTGCTTGCGAGACCTGGAAGATCTTCTGCTCGGCGTCGTCGAGCAGTTCTGCCGCGGTGAGCTTCGCTTCGAAGGCCTCGCCGACGATGGCGGTGGAGACCTCGATGAGGCGCCGCAGCAGCGCCTTCTCGCGGACGATGCGCGCGTGGTACTCGGTGTTCGACGCGGTGGGGACGGCGTCGAGCAGCGAGGCCATGTAGTCCTTGCCGCCGGCCAGTGCCAGATCACCGCGTCGTTCGAGCTCATCGGCGAGCGTGAGCGGATCGATGACCGCCCCCCGCTCCGTCAGCGCGATCATCGCGCGATAGATGCGGCGGTGCCCCTCCTGATAGAACATGCTGTCATCCAGCAGCTCGGTGGCGCGGAGCACCGCGTCGGCATCGAGCAGCATGGCGGCCAGCACCGCGCGCTCCGCATCAGGCGACCAGGGCGCCTTGCGGTCGCGATAGGGGTCACGCGCCGGCGGCGCGATCGAGAATTCGACGGGCGAGCTGGACATCTTCCCAGGTTGGGCGCTTCCACGCCGGATTTCGGAGGAGCGCCGCGGGATGGTAGGTCGCGATCAGGGGCACCCCGTAATATCGGTGCACCTGGCCGCGCAACTTGCCGATCGGCGTCTTGGTCTCGAGCAGAGTCTGGGCAGCGAAGGTGCCAAGGGCGACAATCACCTTCGGGCGCAGCAGTTCAATTTGCCTGCGGAGAAACGGGGAGCAAGCGGTGATTTCGTCCGCAGCCGGATTTCGGTTGTTCGGCGGCCGGTGCTTGATCACATTGCAGATGTAGACGTCCTCGCGCGTCAGGTCGATGGCGGCAAGGATCTTGGTCAGCAACTGGCCGGATTGCCCGACGAACGGTCGACCGGACTCGTCCTCGTTCTGTCCCGGTGCCTCGCCCACGAGCACGAAGTCGGCGCTGGGATTCCCTTCGCCTGGCACGGCGTTCTTGGCGTCCTTGGCCAGGCCGCAGGCGCGGCAGGCGCGCACCAGCTCGGCGATCGCGTCGAGCGACGTGACCGAGTCGAGCGCCCCGCCAAAGAGGACGCGTTCGCTGGTGCCGACGACGATGCCCTCCGGGGCGTTCTCGAGCGTGAGCGAGGAGGTGTCGGGATCGGCGGGACCGGCGAGCGGAGCGGTGGGCGAAGGGTCCGGAGCGCGCCGCGTGGCCATTGCGGCAGCGGGTGGCGCAGCGGGGGGCGCAACCGGTGGTGGAACCGATGGCTCAGCGATTGGCGCGGTCTGCGACGTCGTCGCTGGCGCCGCCTTTCCGAGCACCTTCCGCCAATCGCCCTCGGAGACCCCCGGGGCCTCAGCCCCCGCGGCGCTCGCGGGCGCAGCGGTCGATTCGCCTGGCAGCGCCTCGCGCGTGCGCGCGGTCGTGGTGCGCGCTGCACCGCTGACTGCCCCCATCATGCGCAGCACGTCATCCACCGCGAGCCCGTCGAGCACGAGGTCGCTTTCGCCCATGTCACGGCGCTGCTCGAGGTATCGCCGCAGCTGCTCCTTAGCGTCCACGCAACAGTGCCTCGATCCGGTCGAGCAGGTGATCCGCCACGGCATCCTTGCTGGCCAGCGGCAGCGCCTCGGGCTCTCCGTCGCGACCAATCAGGGTCACGCGGTTGGTCGTCGTGCCAAAGCCCGCGCCGTCCTCCGTCGCGTCGTTGGCCACCACCAAATCCAGCTCCTTGGCGAGGAGCTTCCCCTTGGCATGCTCGATGACGCGCTCCGTCTCGAGCGCAAACCCGACGACGACCGTGCCCGGTCGGCGTGCGTCGCGCGTCGTCTTGAGAATGTCGGCCGTGCGCGTGATCGCAATCGCGCCCGGCGTGCTCTCCTTCTTCAGCTTCTGCGTGGCAGGGGCCGCGGCCGTGAAGTCAGCCGGGGCCGCCGCCATGACCAGCACGTCGGCGTCGGCCAGTGCGGTGCGCACCGCACTCGCCATCTCGGCGGTGGTCTCCACTGCCACGGTCGACACACCAGCCGGAAGCGACACCTCGAGCGGGCCGTGCACGAGCGTCACACGTGCGCCGCGCCGTCGCGCAGCGGCAGCGATGGCCACCCCCATCCGCCCGCTCGACCGATTGGATAAGAAGCGTACCGGGTCGACCGGCTCGCGCGTGGGACCTGCCGTGACCAACACGTGCCTCCCCGTCAGCGCACCAGCTGGCTCGAGCAGTCGCGCGGCTTCGGCGACGATGGCTTCGGGCTCCGGCATGCGACCGGCTCCCGCTCCTTCGGTGGGCGACGCCAGCGGGCCCACCGACGGCTCGAGCACGTGATAGCCCAACGTGCGCAGATGCGCCGTATTCGCCTGCACCTGCGCATGCGCCCACATCTTGTCGTTCATGGCGGGCACGAGCAGTACCGGGGCGCGCGTGGCGAGCAGCACGGCGGTGATCAGGTCATCGGATTGGCCGGTGGCGCTGCGCGCGAGCAGATCCGCGGTGGCGGGCGCGATCACGATCAACTGCGCCTCGCGGGCCAGGGCGAGATGGTCGAGCGCACGGCCCTCGGCGATCAACTCGGTGTGTACCGATCGCCCCGTGATGGCCTCGAACGTGATGGCGCCGACGAACTCCCGCGCGGAGCGCGAGAGCACGACGTCGACATGTGCGCCGGCCTGCGTGAGCAGCCGGGCGAGCCAGACCGACTTGTAGCTCGCGATCCCCCCCGTGACGCCGAGGCAGATGCGCGCGCCGTCGAAGGGACGCATCGGTCCCGGCTCGCGGTACGACTTACTCGGTCGGGCGCTTGCGCGGCACCACGCGATACTCGACGCGGCCACCCGACAGCTCTTCGAGCGCGCGGGTCGTCAGCTTCTTTTCCTTTCCCGTCGACGTGCGCGGGAACTCGTTGACCATGCGCGCGAACTTGGCCGCGATCAGGACGCCGAGGTACTTGTTGGCGGAAAACTTCGTGAGCTCGTGGGGCGTGAAAACGCGCATGATGCTTACCGGTTGGCGTAGCGACGGATTTCGGACTTGAGCTGCGAGACGAGCGCGCGGGTCGTGCGATTGACGCTGATCACGCGTGCGTGTCGGACCTCCTCGGCATCCACAATCGCCGAAACGCGGCGAACCGTGGCGTCGAGGTCGTCGTTCACGACTACATAATGATAACGAGGGACCTCCTGAAGTTCTTCGAGGGCGGCCTTGAGCCGGACCAGGTGGGCCTCCCGACCCTCCGTGTCCCGGTCCACCAGCCGCTTGAGCAGGACCTCGCCAGAGGGGGGCAACAGGAAGATCAGGACCGACTCCGGGAAGGCCTCGTGGAACTGCCGGGCCCCTTGGACGTCGATGTCCATCATGACGTGCCGTCCCCCCTTGAGGATCCGGCGGACCTCGCTACGGAGCGTGCCGTACAGTCGCCCGTGCACCTCGGCCCACTCCGCGAATTGCTTCCGGCTCCGGCGCCGCTTGAACTCGGCCATCGACAGGAAGTGGTAGTCCCGCCCATGCACCTCGCCGGCGCGGGGGGCGCGCGTGGTGGCCGACACGGAGTACCCGATATCGGCCCGGGTGGCCAGCAGCCGCTTCATGACCGTCGTCTTGCCGCCTCCCGACGGTGCCGACAGGATGATCGGAAACGGGTTCACTCCAGGTTCTCCACCTGTTCGCGAATCCGCTCGAGCTCTTCCTTGATCGCCACGACGTCCGTGAGCAACGGGGCGTCATTGGCCTTGGAGCCCGTGGTATTCGCTTCGCGCAGCAGTTCCTGCAGGAGAAAGCCGAGGTGCTTCCCCATCGGCTCGCCGTCGGTGGCGTCGAGCGCCGCGCCAAAGGCGGCCAGGTGCGAGCGGAACCGGTCGATCTCCTCGTGGATGTCGAGGCGATCGGCCAGAATCGCGATCTCCTGGGCCAGGCGCTGCGGATCGACGGCCACGCCGGCGGCCAACTCCTGCACGTTCGCGCGGAGCCGGTCGCGGTGCGCGATCATCCTTTCGGGGGCACGCAGCGCGATCCGCTCGACCGCCGCTGCAACCATCGCCAGCCGCTCGCGCAGCACCCCACCCAGTCGTGCCCCCTCGGCGGCGCGCGTGGCGTCGAGCGCGCTGACGGACGCGTTCACGATCGCCACGAGTTCGGCGGCCGTCCCGGTGTCCTCCTCGGGCGCGCTGGCCACGATCACGTCGGGCATCCGGAGCACCGTGGCGATGTCGATCTCTGCACTCAGCCCGTGGCGTGCCTGGAGTTCGCGCAGGCGGTGCACATAGGCCTCGAACCGCGCGTCATCGATCGCGATGGTGGGTACGGCGGCTGCGTCGACCGCAGCACCGATCACGCGGGCGCTCAGGCTCACGTGCCCGCGGGCGATACGCTGGCGGAGCGCCTCACGCACCTCGCCCTCCCAGCGCATGCACGCGCTGGGGAGCTTGATCGACGGGTTGAAAAACCGATGGTTCACCGTGCGCACTTCCACCGAAACTCGGTGCGCACCCACCGCCCCGTCTGCGGTGCCGAACCCGGTCATGGATCGAATCATGAGGAATCCGTAAGTTACGACGGGGCAACGCGTTGGTCAACGCTGCCACCTGCGATCGCCGGCGTCAGTTGCGGAACTCCCAGCGAACGCCGTAGACCGAGACCGACCGCGGCATCAGCGCACCCGGTATCTGGTCATTGATGTCGCCCACGAAGTTCTGAACCCGGTAGCTGATGGTGCCGCTCATGATCCGGATTTCGAGCTTTGCGCCGAGCGTGCGGCTGAACCGGCTCGTCAGCGTGCCCGTGCTCAGGGCGAACGACACAGGCTCGCGATACTCATGCACGACGCCCATGAGCAGTCCGAAGGCACCGCTCGGGAAGCGCGTCAACCAGCGCGTCTGCAGGTAGAGCTCCGAGCGCGTCTGATACCGCGGCTTGTGCACGCCGGGCTCATCCCACGAGGTCGCCACGATGTCGGCGAAGATGTCACTGTAGAGACGGCCACGGATCGCCGCGAAGGTCCCGGTGGTGCCCGGAGCGAGGATCGACGTGAAGGTCGAGTCGAGCCGGCGAGGTGCGCGCAGGAAGGCCGAGTCGCGTCCGAGTACGCCGCCGCTCAGCCAGAGCTCCGACCGCAGTCGCAGCCCCACTTCGCCGCGCCAGGCGTAGCCGCGCACGCGTGCCCCGGTGTTGGCCGACGTGCCGGTGCCGCCATAGCTGCCCGCCACGGCGAGCCAGGAGCGCGGCAGCACGCGAACGCTCACATCACCTCGGGTCGTGGAGTCTTCGTTCGAGCGCTCACCGTACGCTTGCAATGAGAGCCATCCGCCCTCGTAGCTGGCCCGCAGCAACGGACTCGTGTACGCGCGCCCTTGGACGGAGTGCCACCGTACGCCGCCGCTCAGGCGGAGCGCCCCCCACGTGCTGCCCCCCTGCACGGCGTACATGGCGTTCCGCCGATCGAACACCCGGTTCGTGTCCGTCAATGTTCCACTGAGCGCGGCGCTCTGCGAGGCAAAGGCGATGGTGGCGGCCGAAGCCTGCATCCACCGCCCCACCTCCGGGTCGCCCCACGCGAGCCGCGCCTGCGTGAAGCTGGCCGATGCCGAGAGCGCGGGCAGCGTGGGCAACGGGATCGTCCGCGTCTGCGAGTTGCGAATGTTGTCCGCGAACTGGTGCGTCACATCCACGCTCCAGCCACCGCTCGCCCAGCCCAGGCGGAGCATGCCGGCGCGGCGAGACCCGTCGCCACCGGTGCGCGTATTCTGCAGACTCAGGTTTTCGCCGGCTGCCTGCAAACCCAGGCCCGGGCCGAAACGCTGGGCAAAGAAGCCGCGAAAGCTGTTCGCATCCTGATCGCCGGTGAAGACGTCGACGCGCGTGGACGGAATGGTCTTGTCGTAACGCCACGACCGGAGGTACACGCGCAGCTCTGTCGCGCCACGCTCGATCCGGCAGTGCTCGAAGGCCCAGAGTTGCAGCGCCGTCAGATCGAGCACGCCGCGGCCGTCGCGGTCGGGGGGCGCGTAGGGGAGTCCATCGACAAAGACGCGCACACGCGCGAAGTCCCCCAGGTACGCGGACGATTGCTGGTCGACGAGCCACGCGGTGCGGAAGCCGGAGGCGCCGGGCACCCTGTCCAGCAGGTCGGCGAGGGTCTGCGCGCCACTCGTCATCAGGCCCTCGCGGTCCCATTCATATGGCGCGCCGATGTCGAGTGACCGTGGTGCAGCGGCGCGGGCAAAGGGCGCGCGCAGCGTGTCCCCCAGCCGGAACTTCTCGAGCGAGTCGCGCCGCTGGGCTGCGCGCGTCGCCGAGTCGGCGGCCGCCTTCGCCTTGGACGTGTCGGCGCGCGCGGGTGCGCCCACCTCGACCTTGAGCGTATCGCTCGAGGTCGGCGGCTTGGCGCCGCCCTGTTGCGCGGCGCTCAGGGTGAACGGCAAGACGGCCCCGGCCACCAGGCCGAGGCCGCCCCGCCATGCCATCATGCGAAAGTGGATCAGCTGGCGCGTCCCCGTACGAAGTGCACGAACGTACCCACCGGAATGCCGGTAGGTCCCTTGGGCAGCGCCACGAGATCGGACTCGGAGTACGCCGTACCGGCGATGTCGAGGTGGACCCACGGCGTGTCCGCCGGCACGAACTCCCGGAGGAAGAGCGCGGCCGTGACGGAGCCGGCGGGTCGGCCGCCGGTGTTCTTGAGATCCGCGACGTCCGAGAGGATCTGGTCCTTGTAGTCGTCCCACAGCGGCAATGGCCAGGCCTGCTCGGCGCCGCGCTTTCCCGCCGCGATCACTTCATCGAGGACACGCTCGTCGTTGCCGAACGCGCCCGTCGCATGGTGGCCGAGGGCGATCACGCACGCGCCGGTGAGTGTGGCCGCATCGACGATCACGGAGGGGTTGAACCGATGCGCGTACCCGAGCACGTCGGCCAGGATCAGGCGTCCTTCGGCGTCCGTGTTGGTGATTTCGATCGACTTGCCGGTCATCGCCTTGACGACATCCCCGGGATTGATCGCCGTGCCGCTGGGCATGTTGGTGGTCGCGCCGATCAAGCCGACCACGTTCACCTTGAGCTTCATGCGCGCGATCGTTTCCATGGCGCCCAGCACGCCGGCCGCGCCGGACATGTCGAACTTCATGAACTCCATGCCGGGGGCGGGCTTGATCGAGATACCGCCAGTGTCGAAGCAGACCCCCTTCCCGACCAGCGCGATCGGCGGCGCATTCTTCTTGCCCTTCAGGTACTCCACGACGACGAGCTTGGGGTCCTGCGGCGTTCCCGGCGCGACCGAGAGGAACGACCCGCAGCCGAGCTTCTCGAGCTCCTTGCGCCCGAGGACCGTGACCGCAAGGTCGTACCGTGAGCCGATCTCCTTGGCGGTATCGGCGAGATGCTGCGGCGTGCACAGGTTGCCCGGCATCATGGCCAGCGTGCGCGCGATCGTCTGGCCGTGACCCAGTGCTTCGCCGGCCG
>JANMLN010000120.1:0-34673 GCA_031372565.1 Gemmatimonadota bacterium
TCCTTCGCTCCGCTCAGGACGACGACGGCTCAATCGATCCACCCCTGCAGGAACCACCCGCGCTCCGGTGCCTGCCGGTCGCGGAACAACACCACATCGGCCCGGGCGTCGCCGTCGAGCGCGCCCTCGCCCCGCCAGTAATCCCGCTGCCACGGCGACGCCCACCACTCGCCCCCCAACCGCTCGGGGCCCTGCACGCGCGCCAGCACCACGCGTCGCCCGTCCCACCAGAGCGCGCGCGGCCGCCCCTCGGCCACTTCCACCTCCACCGGCGCCGCCGGTGTGAACGTGCGCATCGCGCCGAGCGCGTCACCGGTGCTCGGCGCAGCCTCGGGGGGAAAGCCGTCGGCCAAGGGCGACACGACGGCCGCCACCGGCGTGTGCGCGGTGTGGCCGTGCGCCACATCCTCCCACACACCGGCCCCCTCGGGGCGGTGCGTGTCGCGCACCGCCGGGTGCACGACCGTGCCGGGCCCGAGTTCGGCGCGGAGTCGCGCGAGCGCCGCGTCGGCTGCGGCCGGATCGCGCCACGCCGCATCGAGCAATCCGCCCTGTTCGCCGCCCATCGGCGCGGTGGCGGTGATGGCCACTTCCACCGCGAGCACGGGCGCGGGGAGCGTCCATGTATCGAGCAGTGCGCGACACCGCTCGAAGAGCGGGGCCATGCGCGCGAGCGGCTTGGGACAGCGCACTTCGCGCGTGACCGTGTGCGCGCGGTGACGTTCGGGACGCGCGGCGCGCGCATCGTCGAGGGTGAGCGTGATGGCAACCACGGCTGCTGCACGCGCATCGGCCACGAGTTCGGTGACGAGTCGGTCGAGCGCGGCGCGCACCAGGAAGAGCACCGGGTCGAGCGTGGCCGCCGGCACCGGGAGCTCTGCCGCCACCGTTCGCGGGCGTTCGGCGCGCACGAGCGAGGGACGGCGCGCGTCCTCACCGCGCGTGAGCCGCCACGCCACCAGCCCCTGTTCGCCCCAGCGCGCTTCGACATCGTCGGGGGCGAGCGCGGCCAAGGCGCCCGCCGTTTCGAGACCGAGCGCGATCAGGCTCTCGCGCACTTCGGCGTCCATGGGGACGAGGGCGAGCGGGGCAGGGGCGAGGTAGGCCGCGCCCGCACCGGCCTGCACGATGACGCTGCGTGTCCCGGCGCGCGTCGCCACGCCGCGCCGCACGGCGTCATCGCTGTCGCCCCACGTCGCGGCGCGCGCGACCACGCAGGCGTCGGCGATCGCCACGCGCGCCTCGGGATGCCAGGCGTGGGCAATGCGCTCGAGCGTCTCGACCAGTGCGACTTCGCCCCCCACGCCATCGAAGCCGGTCGCTCCCACCCACCAGGTGCCCGGCGCACCGGCGGCTGGCGTGACTTGCGGACTCGCGGCAACGAAGGCGGCGGTCACGCGCAGCACCGCGTCGGCGAGCACGGTGGCGTCGTGCGGCACGAGGGTGAGATCGGCGCAGCGCGCGCGGGCCTCGGCCACCGTCATGCCGGCGCGCAGCCGCTTGGCCGCGGCGGCGGCGGACACGGTGGTGAGGCGTTGTGCGTCGACGACGGCGACGGGCGTGGTATCCCAGTCGCTCCGTCGTCCTGAGCGGAGCGAAGGACCTGCTTCTGGTCGTCCTGAGCGGAGCGAAGGACCTGCTTCTTGTTCGTCGTCGTGCGTGCGCGACAAAGCAGGTCCTTCGACTGCGCGCCCCTGCGGGGCGCTCCGCTCAGGACGACGGGGGAGCGAAGGTGCCGTTGACGAGTCGGGCCTCCCCGGCTCGTCGAGCGCGAGCGCCAGCTGCCACGCGCCCACGACGTGCGCCACGGGCAGCGCCGGCCGCCACAGCGCGGCGATCGGGAACCTCGGGATGCGTACACAGGCGACGCGCCACACGGATTGCACGGTCTACCTCCACCGATTCGAGTCGTCCCCCTTTTTCCACGCGAATGACCACGGGGCGCTGGGCCACGCCGGGCGGGGATGTCCCCGGCGGATCCATGGGCGCCAATCGCAGCGCGGGCGGCGCGGGCCCGGTGCGCGCGAGCCGTTCCCGCGCGAGCGATCCCAGGTGCGGCCACGCCGAGCGACTCGCGCCGCGTCGCCCCGCGAGCACATCGGGGTTCACGCGTTCCACACGCAGCCGCACCGCGCCTCCCAAGTGCGTGGCCTGTCCCGGTGCGCCGCTCACGACGAAGGCCGCGTCGCGCTCACGCGCGAGCCCCATGAGGCGGACCGCAATGGCACGTGACACCGCGGGCGCGCCGTCGAGCACCACGAGGGCGAAGGCGCCACTCCGGAGCAGTACGTCGGCGCACCACGCGCCGCGGGCCGCTTCGGGTGGGCGCACCACCACGAGCCGCGAGGCATCGGGCACGATCCCCCACGCGGCAGCGCCCGCCGCGCGGAGCTGTGCGGCCGGGATCACGCCGGTGAGGGCGCCCACGACCCAATCGCGCGCATCGAGCGTACAGCCCGCATCGACGATGGCGACCGCCGCCCCCTGCGCGATGGTGGCGGCCACGAGGCGACGGAGCACGGTGGTGCGCCCACTCCCGGCGGCGCCGACCAGTTCGGTGAGGCGTCCGCGCGGGAGACCGCCGGCCAGGAGCAGGGCATCGAGCGCGGGGACTCCGGTGGGGAGTCCCGGCGCCGCGGGCCGCTCCGGGGCGACGACCGTGGCGAGCTGCGCGCGGAGAAGGGCGAGTGACGACATGAACAGCGGCCGAGGAGTGCGCCGCCCTGGTGCGAGTGGAGCCTGTGTTGCGCCCGTGCGGCCCGGATTCACGCGCGGGGAAGGAGAATACCGAACAAATACCGAAAGTCAAGCAGTAACGAAATCGTTCGTCGAGCCATGGGGATAAAGCATGACTCGTCGATTCGTAATTGTCCTAGTTATGGCTTTCTTATGGCTTCTTACTGGCTCTTCACTTTCCGCCAAACGACCCAAATACAGACGGCAGCCAGAACGCCCACGACCCCCGCGCCGGCCCAGATCGCCGACACCGCATCCTTCGGAACGTCCACAAGAAACGGCACCGACAACACGAGTGTCGTGTTCGCCACCCCCCATGCCGCCACAGCGTACGGGGCCCACGCTTGCCGCCGCCACACCGCGAGTACACAGGCGAGCGCCGTCGCGAGCGTCACGGCGTGCCAGAGCACGATTGCCCCGGGATCGCTGTCCTGTCCCCGAAGCCACTGCACGATCAGCAACACATCGGCCGAGGCCGCCGCCGTAAACACCGCGGCCAGTGTGTACTGCCACGGCTCACGCGAACGGGGAGAAATGGGGCTGGTCACCCCCAACGGTAGCACCTCGGCACGAGCGCGTCATCCCGGTCGTCCCTCGGCAGGGGTGGCTCCCCCGAACACCACGCCCATCAGGGAACCGCGAAGGGGGCTCACCGACTTCAGTTATCCTGCCAAATCGAAGCGGTCGGGCCGACCAGAAAGCGTCCTTCCCTGATGTCGCCGGAACGCACTTTCGGAGTATCTTTCACGGCACGACGCGGCAGTCGCCCGAAACAGGCAGCGGCGGCCTGCTTCAGTCGGATCGGCGGCGCGACAACTGCGCCGTTCCAACGCAGCGTAGCTGTGTAAACATCCAGGGGCGACCGTCTCGGGCCGCCCCCTTCTGCTGCGTGGAACTTTCCGGTGCTGTCGGGACGCTCTGCGGCGGCATTCTTCGAATCTTTTTCTTCCGGTCGTTCCTCGCGAAGCCGGTTTGCGGGTTTTCAGCATGAGCTTTGGTGCCGTTGGTGCGTTGCGTCCCACGACGGTCCTCCCGGTGTTCGATGCCGAGGGGATCGCGGCCGTGGTGCGTCAGGTGCGAGAGCCGGTGCACGTGGTGTATGACCCACGGCTGGCCACGCCGGCGCTTGGTCTCTGTATCGGCGGCGAGGTGCTCCCCCAGCGCGAGCAGGGCCCCACGGATTACGCCTTGCTGGCCACCCTGCCCGCCACGTACCCGGAGTGGCTCGGCGATCGCAGCTTCAACGAGGCGCACGGCGTGCGCTTCCCCTACGTGGCCGGTGAAATGGCCAACGGCATCGCGACCACCGACATGGTGATCGGGATGGCCCGTGCGGGGATGCTCGGCTTCTTCGGCGCCGGTGGCCTCGGCTACGAGCGCGTGGAAGCCGGCATTGCCACGATCAGCGAGGCACTCGGAGACGACCAACGGTGGGGGGTGAACCTGATTCATTCGCCCGCCGAGCCGGAACTGGAGGACCGCGTTGCGGACCTGCTCATCCGGCGTGGCGTCCCGCGCATCTCCGCATCCGCGTTCATGGCGCTGACCCCCTCGGTGGTGCGCTGCTCGGCGGCGGGTCTGACGGTGGATGCGGCCGGGCAGATCGTGCGCCGGCATCATGTGTTCGCCAAGATCTCCCGCGCCGAAGTGGCGGCCCAGTTCATGGAGCCTGCGCCGGTCGAGATGCTGCAGCAGCTGGTGGCAGCGGGGAAGATCACCGCCGCGGAGGCGGAGCTGGCGCGCCGTGTGCCGGTGGCCGAGGACATCACGGTCGAAGGGGACAGCGGCGGACACACCGACAACCAGACGCTGGTCGCACTGGTGCCGCGGATCCTCGCGCTCCGCGACGAGCTCTGTGCGAAGCACGGGTACACGCGTGAGATCCGGGTTGGCGCGGCGGGCGGACTGGGCACTCCCAGCGCGGTGGCGGCAGCGTTCGCCCTCGGTGCTGCGTATGTCGTGACCGGCTCGGTGAACCAGAGTGCGGTCGAGGCCGGGCTCTCCGACGCGGCCAAGGGAATGCTGGCGCAGGCCGGCATTGCCGACGTTGCCATGGCGGCGGCTGCCGACATGTTCGAACTTGGCGTCAAGCTGCAGGTGCTCAAGCGCGGCACCATGTTCGCGGCGCGCGCCAACAACCTGTACGAGGTGTATCGGAGTTACGACAGTCTCGAGGCGATGCCGGCCGACGTCCGCACCAAGGTGGAAACCAAGGTCATGGGCGCGACGCTGGACACGGTGTGGCGCGAGACCGAAGCGTTCTGGACCATGCGCGACGCCGGACAGGTCGAGCGGGCCAAGAGCGACCCGAAGCATCGGATGGCGCTCGTGTTCCGGTGGTATCTCGGCAAGTCCAGCCGCTGGGCGATCGAAGGCGATCCGGCGCGCCGCGCTGACTATCAGATCTGGTGCGGACCCGCGATGGGCGCGTTCAATGCCTGGGTCGCCGGGACCTTCCTCGCCGAGCCTGGCGAGCGCACTGTTGTCCAGATCGCACTCAACCTGCTCGAGGGAGCCGTCGTGGTCGCTCGCAGTCAGCAGCTCCGTGCCTTTGGTGTTCCCGTTCCTGCAACGGCGCTGAGCTTCCGTCCACGTCGTCTCAGTCTCTGAATTCGCCCCTGTTTCTCGAGCATCATCACGCCCGCATGACCCACTCAGCAGAGACCGACGCGTTGTCCACCAGTCATCGCATGCATCCCATTGCCGTGGTCGGCCTGGGTGCGCTCTTCCCCGGTTCGTCGACGGTCGGCGGATACTGGCGCGACATCATCGAAAGCCGGGACCGCCTGACCGAGGTGCCGCGCTCGCATTGGCTGCGTGACGACTACTTCGATCCCACGCCGGGCACGGCCGACAAGATCTACGCCACGAAGGGTGGGTTCATGCCGTCGGTGGAGTTCTCGCCGCTCGAGTTCGGCATGCCGCCCAATGCGATGCCGTCGACCGATACGGCGCAGCTGCTGGCGTTGGTCGTGGCCAAGCGCGTGCTCGAAGAAGCGACGCGCGGCAAGTACGAGTCGGTGGATCGCTCGCGGATGAGCGTGGTGCTGGGGGTCGCCTCGGCCACCGAACTGGTGGCGCACATGTCGGGGCGCCTGCAGCGCCCGGTGTGGGAGTACGCGATGCGTCAGGCGGGACTGGACGACGAGGAAGTGGCGCGCATCAGCAAGGTGATCGACGGCTGCTATGTGCCGTGGCAGGAGAGCACGTTCCCCGGCTTGCTGGGCAACGTGGTGGCGGGGCGCATCACGAATCGGCTGGACCTGGGCGGGACCAACGCGGTGGTCGACGCGGCGTGCGCCGGATCGCTCGCGGCGATGGCCATGGCCGTGAACGATCTCGCGCTCGGCAACTCCGATCTCGTGATCACCGGCGGTGTCGACGCGCTGAACGACATCCTGATGTACATGTGCTTCGCGCAGACGGGCGCGTTGTCGGTGAGCGGCGATTGTCGCCCGTTCAGCGATCAGTCTGACGGCACGATGCTCGGCGAAGGGATCGGCATGCTCGCGCTGCGACGCCTCGAGGACGCGGAGCGCGACGGCGATGCGATCTATGCGGTGATCCGCGGGCTCGGTTCGTCGTCGGACGGCAAGGCGAAGAGCATCTATGCGCCATCGGCGCGCGGTCAGACGCTCGCGCTGCGTCGTGCGTACGAGCGCGCCGGCTACGGCCCGGAAACGGTGGGCCTCGTGGAAGCGCATGGCACGGGCACGGTGGCCGGCGACATGGCGGAGTTCGAAGCGCTCAAGCAGGTGTTCGAGGAAGCGGACACGCCGGCGGGACACTGCGCGCTGGGCTCGGTGAAGGCGCAGATCGGCCACACCAAGGCCGCTGCCGGTGCAGCGGGCATGATCAAGGCGGTGCTGGCGCTGCACCACAAGGTGCTGCCGCCGACGGTCAAGGTGCGCGCCCCCAACCCCAAGCTGGGTATCGACGACAGCCCGTTCTACCTGAGCACGGAAGCGCGTCCGTGGGTGCATGCCGCGTCGTATCCGCGTCGCGCCTCGGTGAGTGCGCTGGGGTTCGGCGGCACCAACTTCCATGTGGCGCTGGAGGAGTACACCGGTCCCTCCGAACATCCGTTGCGTCTGCGCACGCTGCCGGCCGAGTTGCTGCTGCTGTCTGCCGACACCCCGGCCGCACTCGCCTCCTCGTGCCGTGCCATGGCCACGGCGTGCACGACCGAGGGTGCGCTGGAGCATGTGGCCAAGCGGTCGCAGGCCGCGTTCAGTGCAGCGGCGGCGGCACGTGTGTCGGTGGTCGCGAGCGATGAAGCCGATGCGCGCGAGAAGCTCGCGTTCGCGGCGGAGATGATCGAGAAGACGGTGGCGGCGGGTGGCACATCGTTCTCGTCGCCCAAGGGGGTGTCGTACGGCACCGGCGCGCCCGATGGCAGCGTCGCGTTCCTCTTCCCCGGTCAGGGGAGCCAGTACGTGGGCATGGGTGGTGAACTTGCCATGCACTTCGATGCGATGCGCGAGGTGCTCGACGCGGCGACGGCGACGGTGGGTGACGCGGCGATCGGCGACACGCTTGCCGCGCGCCTGTTCCCGCAGCCGGTGTTCAGCGATGCCGCGCGCACGGTGCAGGGCACGCGCTTGTCGGAGACGGAGTGGGCACAGCCGGCGATCGCCGCGACCAGCCTCGGGATGTTGCGGATGCTGGACGGTCTGGGTGTGCAGCCGAGCGTCGTGGCCGGACACAGCCTCGGCGAAGTGACGGCTGCAGTGGCGGCCGGGATGTTCGACGCCGAGACGGGCGTGGCGGTGGCGCGCAAGCGCGGCGAGTTGATGGCCGCGGCCAGCGAGACGCCGGGGACGATGACGGCGGCGGCGTCGGATCCGGCCACGGTGACACGCGTGGTGGCGGGGATCGACGTGGTGCTCGCCAATCACAACAGCCCCACGCAGGTGGTGTTGTCGGGCGCGGTGACGGAGGTCGTGCGCGCAGAGCAGGCGCTGGTCGCGGCGGGGATTGATGCGCGCCGCCTGCGCGTGTCCAATGCGTTCCACTCGCCGCTCGTGCATGCCTCGGTGGAGCCGTTCCAGGAGTTCCTGCGCGGCGTTCGCGCATCGGCGCCACGTGTGCCGTACTACGCCAACGCGACCGCTGCGGCGTATCCCGTCGATGCGGTTGCGGCCTGCACGCAGCTCGCTGAAGCCATTGCGGAGCCGGTGCGGTTCGTGGAACAGATCGAGGCGATGTACGCCGCCGGTGCGCGCACGTTCATCGAAGTCGGCCCTGACGCGGTGCTGTCGCGCTTGACCGAGCGGTGCCTCGCGGGGCGTCCGCATCTCGCGGTGCCGCTCGATCAGCGTGGGAAGTCGGGGGTGACGGCGCTGTTCATGGCGCTCGGTCGTCTGGCGTCTGCCGGTGTGTCGTTCAACACGGACTCGCTCTGGCACGGGCAACGCTTGCCGGAGGACCCCGCCACGAAGCAGAAGGCGAAGTTCAGCATCGAGCTCAACGGCGCGAACTACGGCAAGCCGTATCCGCCGCGCGAACCGGAAGTGCGCGTGCCGCGCCCGGCCGCGGTGAAGGCGATTGCGGCACCGGTCGTCGTTCCGGCACAGGTTGCGGTCGTTGCTCCGGTCGCAGTCGCTCCTGCACCTCTCGCCGAACGGGCGCCGTCACCGGCACCGGCATCAGCCGCAACATTCTCGGCGCCGCAGACGCCCGTGGTCACGCCGCCTCGCGCGGCGACCGCAGCCGCGCGCGCGCCGCTCTCCTCATTGCATGGCTCATCGATGAACACGCCGGATTGGATCGACTCGCTGCAGCGTCTGCAGGCTCCCGCGATTGCGGCGCAGATGGAGTTCCAGCGCCTCATGGCCGACAGCCACATGGCCTTCCTCCGTGCGGTGGAAGGGTCGTACGGCGCGGTGCTGCCGGGCGCGCCAGCGGCGCCGTCTGCGGCGCCGCTGCCTCACGCCGCTCCGGTGCCCATGCCGCAGCTCGCCGCGCCGGTGGCCGTCGTGCCGACGGCACCCATTGCGGCACCCATGGCCGCACCGGTTGTCGCGGCTGCACCAGTTGTGGTCGCAGCACCCGTGGTCGTTGCAGCGCCCGTTGTCGTCGCCGCGCCTGCTGTCGTTGTCGCGCCGCCCGCGACGATGGCGCTGCAGCCGCTGCTGCTCGAGATCGTCGCCGAGAAGACGGGCTATCCGGCCGAGATGATCGACACCGAGATGGACATGGAAGCCGACCTTGGCATCGATTCCATCAAGCGCGTGGAGATTCTCTCCGCCATGCGGGCGCAGGTGCCCGATCTGCCGCAGGTGGCCACGAGCAAGATGGCCGCCACGCGCACGCTCGCGCAGATCATCGAGCTGTTCGGCGGATCGGTCGCGACCGGGAACCAGGGCGCCGCAGCACCGACGCCCATGGTCGCGGCCCCCGTGACCGCTGCAGCCCCCGCGGCCGCCACACGGCTGCGCGACCTGCAGCCCACGCTGCTCGCGATCGTGGCGGAGAAGACCGGCTATCCCGCGGAAATGATCGACACCGAGATGGACATGGAAGCCGATCTCGGCATCGATTCCATCAAGCGCGTCGAGATTCTCTCGGCGATGCGTGCGCAGGTGCCCGATCTGCCGCAGGTGGCCACCACCAAGATGGCCGCGACGCGCACGCTGGCGCAGATCATTGAACTGTTTGGTGGTGCCTCGGAGGGTGGTGCGCAGGTCGTCGCCAGCGCTGTGCCGGCTGTCGCGGTATCGGCTGTTGCACCGGTGGCCGCATCGCGCGTGAGCGAGCTGCAGCCCATTCTGCTCGCGATCGTGGCCGAGAAGACCGGTTACCCCGCGGAGATGATCGACACCGACATGGACATGGAGGCCGACCTCGGCATCGATTCCATCAAGCGCGTGGAGATTCTCTCGGCCATGCGCACGAGCGTACCCGATCTGCCGCAGGTGGCCACCACGAAGATGGCGGCCACGCGGACGCTGGCCGAGATCATCGCGCTGTTCGGTGGCGCCGCCGACGCGAGTGTGCTGGCCGCGCCGACCACAGGGTCGGCGCCGGCGGTGGCTGTTGCGTCCGACGCGCTCCCGCCGGTGGCGCGCATTGCGGTCCGCGCACGTCCGGCCGCCGCAATCGGCTTTGCGGCGCCGTGGCTGCGCGGGGCCGCGCCGATCGTCGTGACGCCCGACGGGGCGGGGGTGGCGCAGTCGGTGGTGCAGCTGCTCACGGCGCGCGGCGTGAACACCGTGGAAGCGCCGGTCGATGCCGTGCCGGCAACGGCGGGCGGCGTGATCTTCCTGGGCGGGCTGCGCGCCGTGGCGGGTGATGCCGCGGTGGCGGTGAATCGCGAGGCATTCCAGGCCGCGCGCACCGTGGCGGCACACTTCCGCGAGCATGGTGGACTGTTCGTGACGGTGCAGGATACCGGTGGCGACTTCGGCCTCTCCGGACGCGACGCGGGTCGGGCATGGCTGGGTGGCATTGCCGCGCTCACCAAGACGGCGCGCGATGAGTGGCCGTCGGCAACGTGCAGGGCGATCGACGTCGAGCGTGCCGGCCGCAGCGATGCTGCGGTGGCGGAGGTGATCGTGTCGGAGCTGTTCGGCGGCGGCCCCGAAGTCGAAGTGGGCCTGTCGGGCGCGGGCGAGCGGATCACGCTGGCCAGCGTGCCCTGTGCCGTGTCGCCGGCGCTCGCGCCGATGGCGCCGGGTGCGGTCTTCGTGGTGACGGGTGGTGCGCGCGGTGTCACGGCAGCGTCGCTCGTCGCGCTCGGGCGTGCCGCGCAGCCGCGTCTCGTGATTCTCGGACGTACGGCGCTGCTCGATGAACCCGCCGTGTACCGCGCCGCGACGACCGAAGCGGCGCTCAAGCGCACCGCGATGGAAGCGGCGAAGAATGCCGGCCGCTCGGTCTCGCCGAAGGAGATTGGCGCCGAAGTGGAGCGCATTCTCGCGGCACGCGAGGTGCGCGAGACGCTCGCGCAGCTCGCGGCCACCGGCGCGCAGGTGCGCTACGACGCGGTGGACGTGCGCGATCCCGCGGCGCTCGCGGCGCTGTTCGCCGACGTGCGCACCACGTGGGGCCCGATTCAGGGACTCGTGCACGGCGCCGGCGTCTTGGCCGATGCGTTCATCGACAAGAAGACCGATGCGCAGTTTGATCGCGTCTTCGACACCAAGGTGCTGGGGCTGCAGGCGCTGCTCGCCGCCACGGCATCCGACCCGCTGCAGGTGATCTGCCTCTTCTCGTCGGTGGCGGCGCGTGGCGGGAACGCGGGACAGTCGGACTACGCGATGGCCAACGAGGTGCTGAACAAGGTGGCCGCGGTCGAAGCCCGTCGTCGTGATGGAAAGTGTCGCGTCGTGTCGATCGGCTGGGGCCCGTGGGACGGCGGCATGGTGACGCCAGCCCTGCGTGGTCACTTTGTGGAGCGAGGCGTGGCCCTGCTGCCCGTCGCGGCCGGCGCCGATGCCTTCGTGAAGGAGCTGATGGCGCCCGCGACGGATGACGTGGAGATCGTGATCGGTGGTGGCGATGCCGGACTCCATGGCGGTGAGGCGCCGGGCGGCAGCGTGCTGGCGCGCATGGAAGTCACCGTGACGGCCGCTTCGCATCCGCAGCTCGAGAGCCACCGCATTCAGGGCAAGCCGGTCCTGCCGGTGGTGATGGCGGTGGAGTGGTTTGCGCGGGTCGCGCGGGCCCTCTTTCCCGAACGGCCGTCGGTGCAGCTGCGCGATGTGCGCGTGGTGCGCGGCATCGTGCTCGCAGGCTACGACGGCGCGGGCGACCAGTTCACGATGCTGGCGACCGCGGGTGCGAAGGGAGTGGAGCTCGAACTGCGCGATGCGTCGAACGCGCTGCGCTACGCCGCAGTCATCGAACCCGGCGACGGCACGGCGAAAGCCGAACCGCTCAACGGTGCGAAGCTCGGCAAGAGCCCGTGGCAGGGGGCGGAGATCTATTCTCCGAGCACGCTCTTTCACGGCCGCGATTTTCAGGTGATCCGCACGGTGGACGGCGTCTCGCCGATCGGCGCTCGCGCGACGCTGGCCGGCACGGCCGACCTGGCGTGGCCGAGTGATGCGTGGGAAACCGATCCGGCCGCGATCGACGGTGCGTTGCAGCTGGCGATTCTGTGCGGTCTTCCCGCCATCGGACCCACGCTGCCGCTGCGCATCGGTCGGATCGGCTACGCCGGTGGTCTCGTGACCAGCCCGATCCACTGCGCGCTGCTGGTGCGCAGTCAGTCGCCGGAGCGCATCGTGTGTGACATCACGCTCGTGGGAAGCGATGGCGCCACGATTGCCGATCTGGTGGACGTGGAGATGTACGCGGTCCCGAGTGGCAACACGACGAACACGGTGTTGACGGCCGCCAACGCATGAGGTCCGCTGTACCGTCGTTTGCACCGATTGCCATCGTCGGGCAGGGCTGTGTCCTGCCCGGCGCGCTGTCGCCGGATGCACTCTGGGAGCTGGTCCTGGCTGGGCGGTCGGCGATCGCGCCTGCCGCGGACGATCTGTGGCGGATTGATGCCGGAGCGGATCGTGCACAGTTGCACCGTGAGATCGCCAGCACCATGGGCGGCCACGTTGACGGGTTCGATCGCGTGTTCGACGCCAACGGCTTCGCCGTGCCTGCACACGCGCTGCAGGGGCTCGATCCGGTCTTCCTCTGGACGCTGCACGCGGCGCGCGAAGCGCTCCGCAGCGCCGGGATGTCGCCGCTCGAGCGGCGGCCGCGCGCGGCACTGGTGCTTGGCAACCTGAGTTATCCGACGCCGGGGCTCGTGGACTTTGCCCTCGAACAGTGGGCGGAAGACCGCACGCGCACGGCGCACGAGGATCCGCGCAACCGCTTCATGTCGGGCTTTCCGGCGCATCTGGCGGCCGAGGCGCTCGGGTTTGGCGGACGCGCGTTTGCGATCGACGCCGCGTGTGCCTCGTCGTTGTATGCCATCAAGCTGGCCTGTGACGCGTTGCACGATGGCACCGCCGACCTCGCCATCGCCGGTGGCGTGAACCACGCCGACGACCTCTTCCTGCACGGCGGCTTCTCGGCGCTCAACGCGCTCAGCCCCACCGGGCAAAGCCGCCCGTTCCATCGTGACGCCGACGGCCTCGTGCCGGCGCAGGGTGCCGCGCTGCTGGTGCTCGAGCGTCTGGACGATGCGGTGGCCAACGGTCGCCAGATTCTCGGGGTCATTCGCGGCGTGGGGCTGTCGAACGATGGCCGCAGCCGCGGGCTCATGGTGCCCGCCGAGGAAGGACAGGTCCGGGCGCTGCGTGCCGCCTACGAAGAGAGCGGTCTGTCGCCGCGTGACATCTCGCTGGTCGAGTGCCACGCCACGGGGACGGTCGTGGGTGATGGGGCCGAAGTGCGCAGCATGCGTGAGGTCTTTGCCGATGCGCGTGCGCTCCCCGTGGGCTCGCTCAAGTCGAATGTCGGTCATCTCATCACCGCGTCGGGTGCAGCAGCGGTGATCAAGGTGTTGGCGGCAATGCGCCACAAGGTGCGTCCGCCCACCCGCACCGCCGACGCGCCCATCGACGAACTCGCCGATGGCATGTTCCGGCTGTTGGTCTCGGCCGAGCCATGGGACGCGCCGGTTGATGGTGCACCGCGCCGCGCCGCGATCAGCAACTTCGGATTCGGCGGAAACAACGCGCACCTGGTGCTCGAGGAGTGGACGGGTGCTGCGGCTGCGGTCGCGCCGCGCGTGCCTTCGTCGGCGCGCGCTGGTGCCATCGCGATTGTCGCGCAGTCGGTCCGCACCGGTGCCACCGGCGGACGGTTCACCGATGCCGTGTTTGGCGCGGCGGTGGCCGACGGTGCGGTCGCGAGCAGCAATGCCGAAGTCACGATTGCCCTCGACGCGGCCGGGCTGCGCTTCCCGCCCAACGATCTGAAGGCCACGCTGCCGCAGCAGACGCTGTTGCTGTCGATGGCGCTGGAGATGGGCGCGGCGCTTGAGCGGCTGCCGCGGGAGCGCACGAGTGTGCTCATCGGGATGCAGTGCGACGCCGAAGTGGCGCGTCATGCCATCCGCTGGTGTGGCGCGCGGCCGTGGGTGGCGGCGCTGCCGCCTTCCTTGGCCAACGATTCGCTCACGGCGGCGTCGGTGGTGGGGTGCATGCCCAACATCGTGGCCAACCGGCTCAGTCACCAGTTCGATTTCCGTGGCCCGAGCTACACCGTGTCGTCGGAGGAGCTCTCGGGAGTGGCTGCGCTGGAGCTCGGTGCGCGCGCTTTGCGTGCGGGGGAGATCGACGCGGCGGTGATCGGCGCAGTGGATCTGTGCGCTGAGCCCGTGGCGGAAGCCGCCGCGCGCGCCGTGCTCGGCGCGGGCCGCGCCGAGGCGGGGGATGCGGCCGCACTGATGGTGCTCAAGCGTGAAGCCGATGCGATCCGTGACGGCGACACCATCCTGGCGCTGCTCGACGCGGATGGAGCCGATCAGTCGGTGGTGCCCACGTTCAGGTTCGCACTCACGGCCACCAGCGCCGGCCTCACGCCGCGCGTGGGGCATGCGCACGCAGCGTCCGGGCTGTTGCATGTGGCCGCCGCGATCGAGGCGTGCGCGCATCGCGCGGAGCCGTCGGCGGTGGGACCGATGCCCTGGTTGCCGCGGGACGGGGCGCGCGTGGTCGAGGTGGAGGTGGAGGCGCTCGGACAGCAGGCGCGCACGCTCGCGGTGCGCGCGGCGTCAACAGCAACGCCCTCGAGCGCGCTGTTCCTCACGTCGCAGCCGCGGTTGGCGGTCTTCGTGGCCGACACCGTTGCGGCGATGGTGGATGTGCTGACGCGCCGAGACGAGTACATGGGGCGCACCGGGACTGACGCGGTGGTGGCCGGTGTGCGCGTGTCCATCGTGGCCGAGTCCGATGTGGAACTCGACATGCGGGTCGAGCGCGCGATCGCGCTGCTGCGTGCCCCGGGAGGCGACGCCGTCGTGGGCACCATCGACGACGGGATTCACGTCGGGCGTGGCGCGCTCGATGGAGAACTGTCGTTCGTGTACACCGGTGCTGCCGGCGCGTATCCGCACATGGGGCGCGATCTCGCGCTGGCCTTTCCCGAGCTCGTGGACCGTTTCGCGGCGCGTGCCAACTCCGTGCGGGACGCTGCGGGATGGGTATACAGCGACGATCCCGCGTTGCAGACCACGCCGATGGACAAGCTCTGGGGCGCATCGTACCTGAGCCAACTCCACACGGAGCTCACCCGTCACCTGCTGGGTCTCCGGCCCACCGCCGCGATCGGCTACTGCTCCGGCGAGACCAATTCGCTGTTCGCACTCGATGCGTGGGGCGATCTGGACGGCTTCCGCGACGACGTCGCGAACAGTCACGTGTACGATCGCTGGTTGTGCGGCGAGCTGCGGTGTCTGCGTCCGGCGTGGCAGCTCGCGGACGATGCGCCCACCGACTGGTCCACGTGGCGCATCCGCGCACCGGTGGCCGACGTGCGCGCCGCCGTGGCCAGCGAGGAGCGTGCGCACCTGGTGATCATCAACGCGCCCGCCGACGTGGTGGTGGCCGGCGACCCGCAGGCCTGCGAGCGGATCGGCGCCATGTTTGGACGGCGTGCCGCGCGCACCCCCGGCTACGATTTCGTGATGCACTGCCCGGAAGCGCACGAGTACGAGTCCCGGTGGCGCGCGCTGCACACACGGCCCACGGTCGACGTGCCCGGACTCCGCTTCTACACGCACGCAACGCGTTCGAGCTATCACGCGAGCACGCAGGCCGCAGCCGACGCGCTCACTGGGCAGGCCATGCACATGGTGGACTTCCCGGCGATGGTGGAGCGTGCGTACGCCGACGGTATTCGGGTCTTTGTCGAACACGGCCCGCACGCCGGGTGCACCAAGTGGATCGGCGAAGTCCTGGGCGATCGACCGCACGTGGCGATCGCGTTGGATCGGTATGGTGACTCCTCCCTCTTGCTTGCCGTCGACGCAGCGGCTCGTCTGTTCGCGGCCGGTGTGCCGGTCGAACTCGACGCGCTGCGCACCACGTTGCGTCCTGCGCGGCGCAGCGCCGACGCGGCGCTCCCCCGCTCACCTGGTAGTCGTTCGCTGCCGCTGTCGTTGCCCGCACACCCCATTGCCGTCCCTCGGATGCCGAACGTGTTGCAGGTCCCTGTCCCGACAGCTGCTGCGTCCAAGGTGGGGCAGAACGGCGCGAATGGTCGCGCGGTGAATGGTGCGGTGAATGGTGCGTCGCACGGCGCGTCGAACGGTTCGTCGCACGGATCCGGAGAGTTCATGGCGCCCGCCCCGCGGCTGGCGTCATCGCGGTTCAGCGTGCCGACAGCGGCGCCCGTGACGGCGGCGCCGGCGTCGGCAGCGCCCGTGACGACACGCGTGGTTGCTCCCGAGGCGTACGCGGTGGAGCCCGCGCCAGCACCGGTACTGACACCGACGACAGCGCCCAAGTCGCACGTCGCCGCATCGCCGAGCGCCGAGAGCGCCACACCGTTCGCGGCGGCCGCGAACAGCCTGGCCAGCCACCATGCACAGCTCGCCGAGCTGCACACCGCCTTCCTTCGTCAGCAGTTCGAGGCACAGGCGCGCTTCACGAACATCATGCTCGCGCCGCTGGCGCAGTGGGCCACCGGTCAGGTGGGCGCCGACGCACAGCGCGGCAGTTACGAGGTTATTGCCGCACCGGCCGTGGCCGTCGCACCCGTGGCGCCGGTCGCGCCCGTTGCAGCCATCGCGCATGCCGCACCCGTTGCGGCTCCGGTCCCGTCGCCCGTGATGCGCGCCCCGGTTGCCGCCGCTTCGGCTCCGGTGACCGCTGCACGGACGCCCGCCTCTCCTCCCGCACCAGCCCCGGCATCCGCCGCCGCCATCAAGGCGCCGCTCGTGCGCCGAGTCCCGCCGCCGCGCACCCCGACCGGCCCCACCTTCGATCGCGCCGCGCTCGAGATCCACGCCGGTGGTGAGATCTCGAAGATCTTTGGACCGCTCTTTGCCCAGCAGGACGTGCACGCGCGCCAGGTGCGCATGCCCGAGCCGCCGCTGCTCCTCGCCGATCGCGTGCTCGGCATCGAAGGCGAAGCGGGCACCATGGGCACCGGCACCATCTGGACCGAGACCGATGTGCGCGCGGACGCGTTCTACCTGCACGAAGGGCGCATGCCGGCCGGTGTCATGGTGGAATCGGGTCAGGCCGACCTCATGCTCATCTCGTGGCTCGGTGCCGACTTCCACAACAAGGGCGAGCGCGTCTACCGTTTGCTCGGCTGTGAACTCACCAGTCACGGCCCGCTGCCCACGATCGGCGACACGCTGCACTACGAGATCCTCGTCGACGGTCACGCGGAACAGCAGGGAGTGCGCCTCTTCTTCTTCCACTACAACTGCTGGGTGAACGGCGAATTGCGCATGAGCGTGCGCAGCGGGCAGGCCGGCTTCTTCACCGACGAAGAGCTCGCGAACTCGGCCGGTGTGCTCTGGTCGCCGGAGTCGGTCACGCCCACCCCTGATGCGCGGGTTGCCGCGCCGATCGCGCTCTCCACGCGTCGCGCGTTCAGCGCCGACCAGGTGACCGCGCTGATCGAGGGACGACTCGCGGACTGCTACGGTCCCGGCTTCGAGCGGGCTGATGCGCATACGCGCACGCCGACGATCGCTGGCGGCAGGATGCGACTGCTCGACGAGGTCACGCACTTCGATCCCACGGGCGGCCCGTGGGGACGCGGCTATCTGCGTGCCACGCTCGGTCTCACGCCGGATCGCTGGTTCTTCGACGGGCACTTCAAGAACGATCCGTGCATGCCCGGCACCCTGATGCTCGAGGGTGGCCTGCAAGCGATGCAGATCTTCATGACGGGACTCGGATTCACGCTCGACCACGACGGCTCGCGCTTCGAGCCGGTGCCGGAGCAGAACTACAGTCTGCGTTGCCGCGGGCAGGCCACGCCGGCCTCGCGCGAAGTGGTGTACGAGATCTTCGTCGACGAAGTCGTCGGGGGAGACACCCCGACGCTCTACGCCGACATCATGGGCTCGGTGGACGGCCGCAAGGCGTTCCACTGCAAGCGCATGGGGCTGCGTCTCGTGCCTGCGTGGCCGCTCGATGCAGGCCGCACGGCGGTGACCATCGCGCCCGATCCGCGCCCGGTGGCGGTCGTGGATGGCTTCCGCTTCGACTACGCGTCGCTCCTGGCCTGCGCGTGGGGGGTTCCATCGTCCGCGTTCGGCCCGATGTACCAGCGCTTCGACGGCACGCGCCGCGTGGCGCGCCTGCCCGGTCCGCCATACCACTTCATGTCGCGCGTGTCGCGCGTGTCGGGGCCGATCGGTGGGATGCAGGTGGGCAGCGTGGCCGAGATCGAGTACGACGTGCCGCCGACGGAGTGGTACTTCGCGAACAACAACGCGCCGGCCATGCCGTTCCCGGTGCTGCTCGAGACGGCGTTGCAACCCTGCGGGTGGCTCGCGTCCTATGTCGGCGGCGCGCTCGGATCGGACGAGAACCTCTTCTTCCGCAACCTCGATGGCACCGGTACGCAGCACATCGAGATCGGCCCGGATATCGGGACCGTCCGTGTGTCGACCACGCTCACGTCGGTGTCGAAGGCCGAGTCGATCGTGATCATGAGCTTCGACGTGGTCATGCGCGCGGGCGATCGCACCGTGTACACGCTGAAGACCGTGTTCGGGTTCTTCCCCGGCGACACGATGAAGGACCAGGCCGGACTGCCGATGACACCGGCGCACCGCGCGCGTCTGGTTGATCCGAGTGATGTGCGCGTGGAGCTCGGGACGTCGCCGGCGCAGTACTTCGACGCCAGCCTGCGCCTGCCCACCGATCGGTTGGTGATGATCGATCGCATCACGGGTCGCTGGACCGGGGGGGAGCTGGCGGGCAAGGCGGGGCTCGGTCGACTGCGGGCGGAGAAGGACGTCTCAGCGTCGCAGTGGTTCTTCAAGGCGCATTTCTATCAGGACCCCGTACAGCCGGGATCGCTGGGCATCGAGGCGTTGTTGCAGGCCGTGCAGGCGCTGGCCATCGATCTCGACCTCGGCGCAGGGCTGACGGCGCCGCGCTTCGAGACGCAGGCGGTGGATGTGCCGATGAGCTGGAAGTATCGCGGCCAGGTCATCCCGGACAATCACGTGGTCGTGGTGGATGTGGAGATCACCGAGCTGCGTCGCGAGGCGCAGGGCGTGCTGGTCGTGGCCGCGGGCTCACTCTGGGTGGACGGCAAGCGCATCTACGAAGCCACGGGACTTGGCGTGCGGATCGTGTCCGGCACGCCAGCCTGACCGCGCGAACGCTCGGCGCCATCTGAGCATGACCGCATCGCGTCTCGTGCTCAGTGCAGGCCTAGTCCCGGCAGGGGTGGCGCTGTACGGACTGCAGTTGCCGGTCGCGCCTGATGCGGCCTTGGCGGCACTCGATGATCTGCGCGGGGACGCGGCGCTCACCGAACTGCCTTCGCGTGTGGCGGGGGCCGCGCCCAGTCGGCGGGCGGGCTATCTGGCTGGGCGCTGGTGCGCGCATCAGGCGCTGCTGGTCAGCGCACCTCACGTCGCGCACATGAGCATCGGGACCGGCGAGTTCCGTGAGCCGCTCTGGCCGACTGGCATTGTTGGCAGCATCTCCCACACGGCCGGTTACGCGCTGGCCGCTGCTGCGCCTCTGGGGGCGGTGCGTGCGATCGGGCTGGATGTGGAACGGTGGCTCGACGAGGACGCACCCGCGCGTATCGGTGCCGATCTCGCGGGTGAGGGAGAGCTCGAGGCACTCGTGGCTCGGACAGCTTGGCCTGCGGAGCGCGTGCTGACCGTACTCTTCTCCGCCAAAGAGACCATCTACAAGTGTCTGTTTCCCGACGTGCGAGCGTACTTCGGCTTCGAGACGGCGTGGGTCGAGAGCGTGGAACCGCGTGACGAGGCTGCAGGGCGGTTCGTGGCGCGGCTGACGGGCCCGCTGGGGCCGGCGTTGCCAGCGGGGCTCATGCTGCACGGGCGCTTTGCGTGCCGGGATGACGTGGTGGTGACGGCGCTCGTGCGTGGGTGAAGCGCCGGGAGTCCGGGCGCGTGTCGGTACTCCTCGACACACGCGCCGCACCACGCATCGAAGTGCCGTCGAACGCCGACCGGCGACCCGCCCTGCCGCCGCCGTCTACCGATGCTGCGCGAGACAACGGGCGTACTCCTTCGCCGCCTCCCCCGGATCTTCCTTGAGTCGCTCCACGCGCACCGTGGGCGGCACGCACACCCGCGTGTATCCCATGATGCGCTCGATGAGCGCGCGCGGCTCGATCGTCCAGATGCGCACCGTCCCGTCCTGCGACGTGGAGAAGACGTGTTCGTTGTCCTCGCTGAACGCGACCGAGTTGACGGCGCCACGGTGACCGTCGAGTCGGAGCACTCCCGACCGCCCTGAGCGCGCCCAGACGTTCACCGTCCCCGTGGTGTCGCCCCCCGCGAGCAGCGATCCGGCACTGGCGAAGGACAGGCTGAGGATGCGACCACGGGCACCATGCAGCAACTGGAACGGCATGATCGACGCGCGGTGCTCGGACGGGCGCGCGTAGAGGCCGATCTGGTTGTCGCTGAAATTGACCGCGATCGTGTCGCCGTGCGCGTCGAAGGTCATGGCGGTCCCGGTTGCACCAACGAGCTCATCCACCAGACTCGTCCCGTCCTTCGTGGACCAGAGGAAGGCCGTGCCGTCGAGAAAGGACGTGGCGCGGGTCGCGAGCGCCCAGCGGCCGTCGTCGCTGACCCGTGCGCGCAAGTCGTCCAGCGGATGCCCCTCGTCCTGTGAGAGCACGCGCGGGACGGTCGTGGACGCTCCAACACGCCACGCGCCGCCGAGCCGCTCGTCGTCGAGGTACGTGACCATGGTCCCACTGGAGTCGAGCCATCGAGGCTTTCCGCCCAGCGTGATGTTCGCGATCGGCGCTGGCGGACCTCCCGCTGGCCACTCCCACACCGTCGTCGTGTTCTTGTCGACGGTCACCACGCGCATCGACGATCCCATGAACCGGAAGTCGCGCGCCCAGTGGGACGCCGAGTCGAACGTGGTGCGCAGCCGATCCGGATGTGCCTCGAAATCATGCGAAGCTTCGCGATCAGTCAGCGGCAAGACGGCAAGCCGCCCACCGCGCGAAATCGTCGCGATCGCGCTGTCCCCCGGACCCACGCGTAGCCGACCAAGTGAGCCAAGGCCGAGCGGCACCGTGAGCGGTTCCGGATCGTGGAACGTGCCCCAGATGCGCCCCGTCCCGTCGTCCGAGACGGTCACCAACGCATCGCCCCTGCCACTGACATTCGCCCACGTGACGGCGCCCGCGTGCCCGGTGAACGGCAGGTAGGGGCACGGCACGTTGTGGTCGCTGCACTCATCGGCGATCGACCAGAGGTGTGCCGTGCCGTCGAGCGCGCCGGAGATCAGGGAGTCTCCGCCGAGGGTGAACTGCACGTTGGCGACAGCGCCACGATGTTGCCGATACCAGCGGATGCGCGACGCCCTCGCCACGTCGAGCACGGCCACGCCAGTCTCCGTTGCCACGGCCACGCGCGTGCTCTGATCGTTGAGCCGCACGCGCTTGATCTCGCTTCCGAGCTCCTGGTCAACCAGCACCTTCTGGCTGCCGACGCTCCAGACCATCACGCGTCCCGTGATGCTGCCCGCGACCGCGAGTTCACCGTCGGCGCTGAAGCGGATGTCGCGCCAGCCGCTCAAGTCGCTCATGGGAAGCCTGACGACAGGGTCTGCGGCATCCGGCGTCCACAGGAGGGCCGGCTCCGACCAGCAGGCGAAGATCACGCGACGTCCGTCGCGACTCATGTCGGTGCCCGTCACCGAGCACGGCACCGAGGGCGGGAGCATCTGCCGTGTGGCCGATCCCGGAGCCGTCCCGAACCGGCAGATCGAAATCGTATCGGCGGACGCCCGACACCCACCAAGCACGAACCGGCCGTCCTGACTGATGCGCGGTTGTTCGACGGATGCGCCCACGGAATCTCCAATGGGGCGCGGTGCGCTCCTTCCGGAGAGATCGACCAGATGCAGCATGCCGACCGAGTCCGACACCACCGCATGTCGTGCCGACGGGTCGGCCGCCAACCTGCTTCCTCCACGCGCGCCAGTGGCGACCACGCGCACCCCTGCGCCCGCAGAGTCCCAGACGCGCAGCGAACCGTCGCGCTTGAGCATGACCATGCGGGTCCCGGCAGCATCGCGCGCCACCTGCGCATCGGTGACGGAATCCTCGATGAAGATGGCCACCTGGGCATCGGCGATGCGACGCAGTGCTTCGATGTCCGGCCATTCGAAGGTGGCCTCGGTCGTCGCGCCGAGCTCGGCAACAAGTGCCGCGGCGATGGACGGATCGGTCACGGAGAAGTCGCGGATCGCCGCGCGCAAGTTCGCCGCCTTGGCCTCGTCGAGCGAGTCGCTGGTGACCGCGAGCAGGACCGCGGTGAAAAAGAGCGCCACGAGCCCGCCGGCCGCCGCTCCGATCATCCAGCGGCGTCGCGTGCGCCGCGTACGCTCCTGCCGGGCGCGCTCGTCCAGTTCACGTTGTTGCCGTTCGAGTCGTTCGTCCTCGACTGCCTGCTTGCTCTCTTCGAGGAACTGCTGCACCACGTCGAAGTCGTCCGACGCACGCGCATAGCGCTCCGCCCAGCCGCGCGTTGCGCCCAACGCCTCCCACTTGTCGCGCTGCGTGGTGTACTCGAGCCCGACCATGAGACCTCGCTCTCCGGCCATGGCCGAGCGCGCCGTCTGCACGAGCCACAGATAGGTGTTGCGCGCGCGGCGTTCCGTGTCCACCCACTCGGCGAGCCGCGGCCATTGCCGGATCAGACTCTCGTGCGAGATGTCGACGCGCGGGTTCGCCGGATCCCCGTCGCGTGACAGGTACAGGAAGTTGCGATCGTGCGCGCGAAAGGCGGCGATGACACGCTCCACCTCGGCACGATCCGCCCCGGTGGCCGCTGCCAGCGCGTTGATGCGACAGGGACGCCGTACGCTGCGCTGGCTGATGTCCGTATCCGTGAGCGCGCGGAAGATCTGCTCTGCGAGCGTGGCGTCCACGGTCGCGAGTGCATCGTTGGCGTCCTTCGCGAGTGCCCCTTCGAGTCCATCCGCGAGCAGGTAGTGCTCGATGTCGATCGGACCGGTCGCGCCGTTCGCGGCCCAGTGGTCGTACGTACGCTGGAGGGCGTGCTGCAGCACGGGCAGACGATCCGCACGATCTCCCAGCGCGTTGGCCAACCGGTCGACCAGGCGTGCCGTGAGTTTCGCGCCGGTCATCATCGCAGGACCTTCGTTGGCCTGCCGGAGTTGATCGCGTGAGAGCCGCGGCACGAGGTAGCGCGCCTTGTTCATGGCTTCCGGCAGGCCGTGAAAGAGGTCGCAATCGCCGAGGAAGTCGCTGCGCATGGTGAGCGCCACGAATACGGGGGCGGTGCTCTCCGAGAGGCCGAGCAGCAGGTCGACGTAATCCGCGGCCTCGGCGCGCCGACGCGCCAGGTGCGCCCGGACCTCCACGGGCATCCGGTCGTCGTCACTCTCGGTTCCGCGGAACGCGAACAGCTCCTCGAACTGGTCCACGAGGATGAACACGCTCGCCTTGGGATCGCGATGCTGTTCGATGAAATCGACCGCGCCTCCAGCAAGCGCCAGACGGATGGAGGCCTCGAGACCGTCCTCGCCCTCGACGGCCTCGGGGTGCCCGAACGCCCTGGCGAGTTCCGTCGCGAAGTTGTTCATCGGTGCGTCGCCCGGCTTGCAGATCACGGTGACCCACTGGTCTGCGCCCGCCACCAGGAACCCCGCGGCAAGCCGCGGGATGAGGCCGGCACGCACGAGCGACGACTTGCCGCTGCCAGATCCGCCAACCACCGGGAGGAAACGCGTCGTGTGCAGGATCTCCTGCAGTTCTGTGATCTGCTCGTCGCGACCGAAGAAGAGGTGCGAGTCGGTATCGAAGAACGGCCGGAGCCCGACGTACGGGTTGGGCGTCGTGGCGCGCGTCACGTGTTCCTCCCCGCGAGCAGCGCGTCGACGGCCGCGGGATCGAACCCGGCGGCGCCGCTGGCAACGGGCGACATGTTCGCGAACTGCAACTGTTCCGGCGTGCGTGCACTGGCCACATACAGCCCGAGCCGCGTGGGCAGATTCTCGTTCATCTTGAGCTTCATCGCCATCCAGTAACGCGACTTGATCCACTGGTCGTTCACGGCGCCAAAAAAGAAGATCACGTTCGCGCTGTCGGTGATCCACTTGCGGAACTGTTGCTCGGCGGCCTGCGGGCCGTCGGCGCTCGTCGCCTGCGCAGCCTCATCCATCGGGTCGGTGTAGATGACGGGCGTCCCCTTGGACTTGAGGTACCGGATGAGCGGGATCGCCTGCTTGAGGTCGTCGACGTGGACATCCACGAACACCGAATGCGCCGCGTGGACTGCCGTTGCCGCCGCGTCGGCCGCGCGGGTCCGCTCGGCCAGCATGCGATCGCGGTGGACAACAATGCGATCCGCCATCCTGGCGAAGCGCACGCGATCGAACGCGAGCTCGTGCCGCTCGCGGTCGGTGTTGTCGAGCTCGGCGACGAAGCGGCCGTACGCCGTGGTGGCGGGAATCGTCGCCGCGTCGTTCACCAGGACCAGCTGCGGCTTCTGGAGCTGTGCGCCGAGTTGGAGCTGTCGCACGGGGAAGGTGCCGGGCGCGCCAGGACCATCGGCAGTTGCGCCGTCGAGCACGTCGCCCGCGTCCTCGTTCAAGATGTGCACGAACAGGTCGGCGTTCGCCGCGATCTCGCGCACGCGCCGTTCGTGGCCCGTTTCGGTGAACTCGTCGGGCGCGTCCTGGTTCGGCACGGCCGGCAGGACCTCGATCCCCTTGGAGGCCAGGACGCGGATGAGCTGCGGTCGCATGCTGAGCTGGAAGCTCGGCGTGATGGCCGTCGCGGCGAGGAAGACGCGGAACGGCGGCTCGCCCGAGGCGGATTGCGCCACCATCGTGGCCGATGGCGTCGGGCGCCCGGCGTCCGCAGGCGGCGGTGTCGCCGCAGCCATGGTTGCCAGCTCCGGTTGCGCCGGCGACGCGAGGGTCACCAGCTCCGGTTGCGCCGGCGTCACCGACTCGATGCTGAACAGCACGCCGTGCTTCGGTCGCAGATAGAGTACCGGTGTCGCCCACTCGCTCGTTTCGCCATCGTAGAGCATGCGACGCGCGTCGGCCACGGCTTCGTCCACCGGCACGCCGGTGGCGAGCCGCTTGTAGAAGAGCGCGGCGAACTTGATCGCCGCGATGTCCGAGATCGGATACTGCATGGCCAGCACCGCAGGAATGCCGCCGGCAAGCAGCGATGCGGCCACGCCACCGAACGGATTGATCGCGCCGCGCGCGCTCGTCTCCGCCGTCTTGCACGCGTTGAGGAAGACGAGCTGCGGCAGCGGCTTCGAATTGGCGATCATCTTGCGCACCTGATCGCCCTCCATGCGGTGCGCCGACTCATCCGCATTCTCCATGAGCAGCGCCCCGCGCCCCGTGTCCGGGTCGAAGTCGCCGTGCCCCATGAAGTGCACGATGTGGTACCCCGGGCGCGCGTTGGCGAGCGCGTCAGCGATCGCCTCCTCGGTGGCGGTCTCGAGCACGTCGATCTTCCAGCCGATCTTCACGAGTCCGAACGCATCCTCGATGCGTCCCTGCTCCTTCTTGAGGTTGAGCGGAGCGGTGCCCGTCGGGTTGCTGACGATGAGCAGGATCTTGAGCGTGGACTGGAACGAGATGGGCGGCGTTTCCTTCGCGACGTCGATCGTGCGCACCAGCACGGTGCGGTCGCCGAACGCGAGCGGGGGATCGCTCGGCGTGCGATTGGGCGTGAGGATCTCCCACGGCAGCGCGGCCAGGACCGCGGCCTCGTCGTCGGCCGTGATGTTGAGGCGAACGCGCACCCCCTTCTCGGCGCCGCCCATCAGCTCCATCAACAGGTCGCGGATGTTGCCGGAGAACAGATTCTGGAAGAGCTTGACGCCGAGGGCGCGCACATCGGGCTTCGGCGCGCTCACGGCGGGGGTTTCGGGTTCGGGTTCGCGCATCACGCCGATGCCGCGTGCCAGGCCCGTGAGGTTCATCAACTCGTCCGGCAGCGTGAGCGTCCCCGTCACGGAAGCCGCGTCGTCCGTTTCTGCGATGACCGTGAACGTCGGCTTCTTGCCGACGATGCGAATGGTCAGGTTCTTGTCCATGCGGGTGCCGGTCGTGAGGTCCGCGTGCCTACGCGGTGAGCCACTGCAGGAGGTGCGCGTGCACGTCGGGATTGGCCAGATACGCGACGTGTGAGATGCCCTGCGGCCCCGTGAGCGCAAGCGAGTCGGCAATGGGGAACATCGCCGCGCCGTTGCTGCCGGCGGTGCCGGCCGAGGGTACCACGAGGTCATGTCCGTCGCCAAAGAGCGAATTCAGTGACTTGTCGAGCACGAGGTTCAACAAGGCACCCGGGCTCGCGGTATAGTGGGAACTGACCGCGAAGTAGCGCGTGTCGGCTCCGGTCGTGCGCGGCCCCGCATTGAGTCCCGTGAGAAAGGTGCTGCCGTTCTGCATGGCCATGAGGCCATCGAGGCCCTTGGCGGCGCCCACGCCAACCGTCTTGACGGTGGTGATGATGCCGTCGAGCACCTCGGTGGTCGGCATCCCGGGCACGCAGCAGATCGCGGTCGAAAGCACATCCACCATGGTGCCCGCGCGGGTTGGATCAAACAGCGCACTCCCCGCATTGGGCGTGCCGAGCATGGCCACGCGGCGCACCATCACCGAGCGCGCACCCATGCCCAGTTCGGACTGTCGCTCCGCCAGTGCGCGTGCCACGAGGCCGCCGCGCGAGACGGCGAGCACGTCGAGCTCGAGCGCGATGTCGGCCGGGAGCCGTTTGACGAACTCGCGCGCGTTCTCGAGCGGATCCTGCGAGAGCGTGGTGTGGTCGAAGGCAAGGACGCGGCCGCCGTAGGCCGCGTCGAGACTCGCCATCACGGTCGCTGGCAGCACGCCAAATGTGCCGGCGGCTCGGCCGAACGGCTGGTGGAGCAGGAGCAGTGCGCGTCCCTGCCGCATGCGCGCCCAGTCGTCGGTGGTCATCTCGGCGTCGCGGATGGCGTCCGGACTCGCCGCCCGCACGGGCCGAAGCGCATAGGGGCGGTACCGCGATTCCCACTGGAACGAGAGGTAGGTGCCCGCAGCGCTCAAGATCGGGTTCACGAACGGTGCAAGCAACACGGAGGCCGCCTTGAGCACGGCGCCCGTGACGCTCACGCCGCGCGTGCCGGCCTCGGTGGCCGGGCCCGTCGTGTTGGCGGCGCCGACGGGGAGCACGAAGCGCTGCATCGTGGGAGGCGCTCCGCTGGCGTCGCGTGTTGCGGCCTCTGCGGTCGGCAGGTGCCATCGCACGCCGCCGAGCGAATCGGTGGTGACGACGATCTGCATCATGTCGCGCGGTGGCGCCGGAAGGTCGATCGACACGCTGGCCGAGCCCTGCGTGTCGCGTGTGGCGCTCGTGGCCTGCAGCTGATCCAGCGTGATCGTCTTGGCGACGGTGATGCCCTGATCCGTGAGCGCGCGGAAGAGCGGCGCGTTCGCGCCACTCGTGGCTGAGGCGCCGTCGGTGATCGTGGCGACCCCGGTCGCGCCCTCCGTGCTGACGGTGGCACCGGAGAGAATCGCCGGCGCGCCGCTCAGCGCGGCCGAACGCTTGCGTCGGATCGTGAACGACCGATCCACCGTGGTCCAGTCGCCGAGTGCGGCGATCGGCGTCTCACTCTCGGGTTCTCGCGTGGCCGGCGCCTTGATGGCGGTTTCGAACAGCAGCTGCAACGCCGACATGCCCGCGATGGCGCGCACGCCTGCGGTCTTGAGGAAGTCGAACGACGTCTCGGCTGTCGTGGCGTAGAGGCGGATCGTTTCCGTTCCCTCGGACTGCACGACCCCCGGTCCCTCCAACTTGAACGGAAATGCATCCGGGAGCTTGAAGCGCTGCCGTTCGCCGGGCTTGGTCAGGACGTCCACCGTCTTGCCTGCAGCGAGACGCTCCTGGGCGCCCTCCTCGGACGGCCAGAGCCGCGAAATCGAACCGCCGACGCCGAAGTCGAGCAGGTTGACCCACAGGTCCGCGGTGTGGTTGTTCGTCAGCCGCACGCCCACGAACTCGCCGCGATCCTCGATGACAATCGCACCGCCGTCCTCTGGGCGCGGCGTCGCCACTTCCCACGACGTGTCCGATGTCGAGCGCAGCAGCTCCATCGTCACCTTGCCTGCCAGCGCCGATGTCCGATCCGGATTGCGCAGCTCCATCGCGAGCCGATAGCGTGCGCGACTCGCAAGATTGTCGGCCACGGCGCGCCACTCGGACTCGCGCTTTGGCGGGAGCGCCACCTGCCCGCTGCTGCCTGTCACGATCCACGTCGGGTCGGCGAGCGCGCCGAGTTCGGCGCCGACGTCGCTCGGAGCAGCCAAGGCGCGCGCCGGAGCGAGCTGCACGCGCAGCGTCCACGCTTCGTCGTCCTGCACCACGCGCACCAGCGGCGACTCGTCCAGTGCGGTGCGGAGCTTCGAGGCGGTCTCGCTCGCGCTCGGCACCAGCTGGACCGCGAGTCGCTGGTCGCCGGCCGCGTAGCGCGTGAGCACCGCGCGCGCGCTCGCGGCGATCGCGTTGGGTGTTACCTCGCTGACGACCTTCGCCTGGCTGGTGAATGCGCTGACGCTCGTGACCTCCAGTTCGCCGATCGGCGTGGCCCCTTCGGTCGTGCTCGTGCCGGCCGCATACACGGCGTATCGCGAGCCGACCGTGGTGCCGAGCGCGGCGCCGGCGGCCAGCGTGGCCTCGACTGCCCCCTCGTCGCGCACCGACACCACGACGTACGCCATCGGGCGCACGTCCTCGGTGCCGAACAGCTTCCGATCAATCGTCCCCTCGATCTGCGGATGCTGCTTGCCCTCGCGAAACGCCACGACCTGCGCCGCGGCCCGTTCGAACAGGTCCCGGTAGGTGACCGGACCGCTCGCCTCGGCGAGCGCCTGGGTGAGGTAGTAGGTGAGCGCACCGTGATGGGCCGGCGTGGCCGTGGGAATGATCAACTCGCCCGAGAGTTCGTCGTGTCGGCAGCCCGCGATGAGCACATAGCGGCTGCCCAGCGGCAGCCAGCCGCTCGGCCCGATGACCGCGGCAGGGCCGCGCGCGGCGGCGGGCGTTGGGGACTTGGGCAACTGCTCCACGGGGCGCGGATCGTCCGGCACACCGCGCGTGCCCACCAGCGTCGGGTCGACGTCGCGCGTGATGTTGCCCGAGTGGCACGCGTCCACGATGAGCGTGATGTGTTCGGTCTTGGTGCCGAGCGCCACGAGCCAGGCGTGGATCTCGTCGTCGGTGATGTCGATGCTACCCTCGCCGCTGCCGTCGTGCGCGGTCCCGTCCACCGGCACCAGCGTGCAATCCCAGCCGCTCGGCTTGTCGCCCTCGCGGTCACGGATGCGCGAGCCGTGACCGGCGTAGTAGAACGCCACGATGTCGCCGGGCTGGGTGGACGCCTCGAAGGTGGCGAGCGCTCCGAGGATGCCGTCGCGCGTGGCGGCTTCGTCGAGCAGCGTGGTGAAGACGGTAAAGTCGAACTTGGATCGGAGCAGGTCCTGCATCACCTGCACGTCGTTCGTGCAGCCCTCGAGTTCCTTGACGCGCTGGTACTTGTTGATGCCGATCAGAAGCGCACGCTTGGTGGGTATGGCGGACATGACGTGGAGGGGAGGGGCGGGGGGAGAACGATCACCGTGTGAACGAGCGTGGCGCTCAGCCCCGCTCGCTCCCACGTGTGACTTCAACGTGCGGTGCGCGCCGTGCTCAGCCGCGACCGCCGCCCCCCGACGAGGGCTTCGCGCCGGGATCACGGTCGCCACCCTTGACGGGCTTCGGTGCCGGGTCGCGGTCACCGCCGCGCGTGGGCTTGGGCGCCGGGTCGCGGTCGCCGGCCTTGACGGGCTTGGGGGTCGGGTTCATGGGATCACTCCGAAAGAAGGGTGGGGTCACGCACGATGGCGCCGCCGCGAAGCGCGACAGCGCGGGGAGAAGCCAGTGCGGCAAGCCGGCGCCGGAATGCTGCGGCGCCGCGCGTGTCACCGATAGCATCCGCAATCTCGGCGCGCAGCGCAAGAGACGGACGCAGATAGAACAGGAACGACACGGGCGTCGGTCCGTCCAGCCCGTTGGCCACCACCTGTGCGGCGGCCGCTTCGCGATGTCGCAGCAGCAATCGTGCATACAGCAGTCGCTCCGCCGCCAAGGCGCCGCCCGGATCCCACGCCAACTGTGGGCTCGGAGGGAGCGGCGTGCTCAGGAGCGCCGCCAGTTGCGCTCGCGCCTTGGCCGTGTCGCCCTGAGCAAGCGTGGCGTGCGCCGCGGTGGCCTGCGCAAAGAGCGCCGTGGCCCTGCTCGTGTCCGTCGCAGCGCGCTTGGCCAGCGCCGCGGCGATCGCGATGGTGGCGTCGGGGCGCCCGTGCGTCGCGCCGTACAGCGCGAGGATCCAGCAGCGCTCCGCGGTGGAGCAGCGGGCGTAGTCGTCGCCAAAGCGGCGCTGGTCGCTCACGGCAACATCACGTGCGACCGAGTCGAGCGCCGGTGTCACCGTGGCACCCAGCAACAGGAGTGATGCACCGCCGTCGCCCCGAGTCATGGACCGGGCGATGTACTTCGGGATGTCGCCTGAGCGATCCTGCGCCATCAGCACGGCGACGAGACCCATCAGGGCGCTCTCGCGTTCAGGGCCCGCCCCCGCACGCCCCGCGACGGTATCGAGTTCGGTCACGGCCTCGAACGCCGCAGCCGCACAGGCGAGGTTCGCGCCGCGCCCGCCGAGCACCATCGCCGCCGAGAGGGTCGCGAACGGATCCGTACGCTCCGCCTTGGCCCAGTTCATGCGCGCGGCACCGTCCCGCACGCAGGCGGTGGCGAAGGTGAGGTGCGAGGCGAGGACCGAGTCCGGCACCGCCGCGAGCATGCGATCGACGAGTGGCGCGGCGCCCACGGCGTCGCCGCGGCGCAGGCGAATCTCGATCGGGTGCAGCAGCCCGTGGACCGCCGATGGATCGAGCGCACGGGCGCGCGCGAACGCGACATCGGCCACGCTGTCCGCGTCTCCCGCCGACGTCACGAGATGGATGTGCGTTTCGCCGAGCTGCATCCATGCCGCCGCGAACTCCGGATCGAGCGCGACCGCGCGTTGCAACTCGGCACTTGCGGAGTCGGCCGACCCGTTCAGATACGCGGCATAGCCGCGCGCGTAGTGCGCATACTGCGCCGGCATCGGCTTGCCAATCGCGGCGCGTACCAGCGTCTGGGCTTCGGAGGGGCGGTGATCCCAGCTGGCGGCCTGCGCGCCGCGCAGCGCCGCGAGTGCGAAGAGCGAGTCTGACCGGACCGCCTCGCGATACAGCTCGAGCGCGCGCGCTGGCTGCGCACGGCGGAACGCCGCTTCGGCCGCGAGGAAGCTGGCGACCGCCGAGGGATCTCGATCGCGCCAGGCGGCTGCCAGGTCCTTCGATTCGCCCCCCGGTACGAGGCGCGGCAGCAGCTCGTTGACCGCGCGCAGGCCCGCACGCCAGAGGTCGTTCGGTACACCGCTCGCGCGCGGGCGCAGCACGACGCTGTCGCTCCCGACATCGACCAGTTCGAGGAGCACGTCGGCGGAATCGCCGCGCAGGACGACCCGCCCGGTGACGTAATAGCCGGCCCGCTGCTCGATCGCGATCCGGCGCGCGAGGGCAGGGTCGAGTCGCGCACCGCCGGCGCGCTGCAGCTCGGGTGGCATCAGCCGCCAGCCATCGATCCAGCGCAGCGCGCCGCGCTTGTCGAGCGCGCTGCCGATCATGGTCGCCACGTCCTCGCCAGCGCCCGTGCTGCCGCCCACGGAACCGGGTGCTTCGAGGGGGAATCCGACGATGCGATTGCGATCGAGACCCGAGGCGCTGGCCGTGCCTTGCCGCAGCACGAGTGCGATGACGCCGAGTGTGACCACGGCAAGGCCGCCCGCGACGAGTCGTCGCGCCGTGCGCGTCGGCGGCACCACGGGCACGGACGAGGAGATCGTGCCGGGGGTGCGCTCCGCCTCCCGCAGCGCATCCCGCAGCGCGCCCGCCGTGGGGAAGCGATCGGCCGGTGTCTTTGCCAGCGCACGTTCGATGACCGCCGCGAGCGCCGGCCCGACCGACGGGCGCACGGTACGGATGCTCGGTACAGGGTCGACCGCGTGGCGCGCACGAATCGCCTGCGTCGTGGGTCCGGTGAACGGTGGGCCGCCGACGAGCATTTCGTAGAGCACGCACGCGAGCGAGTAGATGTCGCTCCGTCCGTCGAGGCGGTCGGCCGACGCCTGTTCGGGGCTCATGTACGACGCCGTGCCCACGGTCACGCCCGTGGCGGTCAGCGATTCGTCGTTCTCGGCGTCCGTGGCGCGCGCCACGCCGAAGTCGGCGAGCACGGCGCGACCATGATCCAGGAGGATGTTGCTCGGCTTGACGTCACGGTGCACGAAGCCGGCCGCGTGTGCATGGTCGAGGGCATCCGCCACTTCGCAGGCGAACTGCACGGCCTGCGGCACGCTCAACTGTCGTTCGCGCACGAGCAGGTGCTGCAGCGTGTCGCCTGCCACGACCGGCATCGTGAAGTACGGCACGCCGTGGAACTCGCCCGTGTCGAGCACGGGAAGGATGCCGGGGTGCGTAAGCCCGGAGACAATGCGGATTTCGCGCGTGAAGCGAGCGAGCCCGACCCGGGCGGCGAGCTCCGGCTGGAGGAGCTTCAGGGCAACGTCCTGACCCGTGGTACTGTCGCGTGCGAGGTACACCGTGGCCATGCCACCGCGACCGAGCTCGCGCTCAAGGCGATACCGGCCCCCCACGAGCTCATCCATTGGCAGGACGACGTCCATCCCTTCCCGAACCAGGGTTTGGCCCCGAGTCGAGCACGTCGCGCGCACCCGGCGGGGCGCGCAGACTCCCGGGATGTGGTGCGTCGGCCCCTCCGTGGGCCGTAGCCTTGGAAAAATAGGGCTGGTGGCAGGGGGCCGCTAGGCAAATACCGCGCTCGCGGGGTATTCATCGGCGCGCACGCACGCTCGGTGCTTACTTGCAGCATCCCCAAGCGGAGTTCACCGCTCATGCGATCGCTTCTCCGTGCGTCCGTGCTCGTGCTCTCCACGCTGGCCGCCGAACGCGTCGGGGCGCAGCCGCCATCGGCGAGCGCGGCGACCGGCGCCACCACCGCCAATCAGCCCTCCGCCGCCGACCTGCAGCGTGCGGCCGCCCTGTTCAACGCGAGCGACTGGACAGCCGCGCACGCCGCGTACGCCGCGCTCGCGGCGCGCTTTCCGGCGCACCCGCAGTCCCGCTTCCGCACCGGGGTCACGCTCACGGAGCTCGGGCGAGCGCGAGAGGCGGAGCCTCTCCTGCGTCAGGGGGAACAGCTCGGCATTCCAGCCGGACAGGCGGCCTATCGGTTGGCCGAGTCGTTGGCCGAGCAGCAGAAGGGCGACGCCGCGCTCCTCGAGCTCGAGCGCGCCCTCCGCGGCGGCGTCGTGTTCCCGTCGCAAACGCTCATCGCCAACGTCCATCTGGCGTCGCTCAAGCAGCACCCGCGCTGGCCCGCCGTGCTGCTGGCGTTCGACGCCGTCACGCAGCCGTGCCAGGCGGACCCCCGCTTCCGGCAGTTCGACTTCTGGGTCGGCGACTGGGAGGTGCGCGGCACCGGAGCGCCTGCTGGGTCCCCCGCCTCGCGCAACCGCATCACCCTCGAGGAAAACGGCTGTGTGGTGCAGGAGCATTGGGAGGGCCAGAGTGGTTCCACGGGACAGAGCTTCAACCTGTTTGACCGCAGCATCGGCAAGTGGCGGCAGACCTGGGTGGACAACGGCGGCGGCCAGCATGACTACGTCGGCGAACTCAAGGATGGTCACATGGTCTTCGAAGGGACGACGCCGGCGCCGCGGGGCGCACTCGGCCGCATCCCGACCAGGCTCACGCTGTTTCACCTCCACGCCGACACCGTGCGGCAGTTCGCGCAGGTGAGCAACGACGGCGGCACGACGTGGACGACGTCGTACGATCTCACGTACGTGCGACGGAAGCCGTGACCCGACACGCGGCGCGTCGCCAGCACAGGGCGTAGCTGCCACCCTTCACCGTTCGTCAGCCTCGCGCCCGCCACCGACCATGGCCGACCACCCCTTCGTGTCGCTCGCGTTCGATCGCCTCCCGAGCGACGAGTCGCTCTCCCGTGCGCGGGACTTCCACGCGCAGATGCAGCGCCGCCGCACGACGCGCCACTTCTCGCGCGAGCCGGTACCGCGCGAATGGATCGAACTCGCCATCCGCACCGCAGGCACCGCGCCGAGCGGCGCGCATCAGCAGCCGTGGACCTTTGTGGCGGTTTCCGATGAGGCGCTCAAAGCCGAGATCCGTCGTGCGGCGGAGGAGGAAGAGCAGCAGTTCTACCGCGGGCGAGCGCCGGAGGAGTGGCTGAGCGCGCTGGCACCGCTCGGGACCGACGAGCACAAACCGCATCTCACCGACGCGCCCTGGATCGTGGTCCTCTTTCGGCAGGCGCACGGACTCGAGGCCGATGGTCGCAAGCGCACCTTCTACTACACGCAGGAGTCGTGCGGCATCGCGGCAGGCCTCTTCATCGCGGCGGTGCACACCATGGGATTGGTGTCGTTGACGCACACCCCCAACCCGATGGCCTTTCTCGGCGAGTTGCTGGAGCGGCCATCGAACGAGAAGGCGATGCTGGTGATGCCGGTCGGCTTTCCGGCAGCCGACGCACGCGTCCCCGACATTCAGCGCAAGGCACTCGAGGAGATCGCGATCTGGAGGTAGGCGACGCACGTCGTCCTGAGCGAAGCGAAGGACCTGCTTCTCCCGACGCGACCCGACGAAAAGCAGGTCCTTCGCTTCGCT
>JANMLN010000123.1:0-5230 GCA_031372565.1 Gemmatimonadota bacterium
ATTGTCCTCGTGCATCCTGCGTCGTTCGCGTGCCAAGGCGCGCCAGGAGGGAATCGAACCCCCGACCCGCAGCTTAGAAGGCTGCCGCTCTATCCAACTGAGCTACTGGCGCATCTGAAGCAAGCCACGAAACGAATCACCAGCGCTTGTCTCGCGGGCATCCGGATCAGGTCGGGGCGGCCGGATTCGAACCGGCGACCTCCTGCTCCCAAAGCAGGCGCGATACCGGGCTACGCTACGCCCCGCTTACAGCCAAAAAAGCTAAGCGTGCGGCATCGTGTGTCAACTGCAATCAACAAAGCCGCGTCAGCAACGCGCGCACTGCACGCGCGCGGTGGCTCACGCGCGCACGATCCTCCAGCGTCGCCTCCGCCAGGCTCACCCCCAACTCCTCACTCACGAAATACGGATCGTAGCCGAACCCTCCGCGACCGCTCGGCTCCGTCGCAATCATGCCGTGTACCTCACCACGCACCACCTCCTCGCGCGCCGCATCCACGAACGCGCACACGCTGACGTAGTGCGCACGACGGTCGGCCGAATGGGCCAAGGCGGCCAGCAGGCAGGCGTTGTTGGCGTCATCGAGCGCCTGACCGCTCAGGTCAGGACGCGCACTCCAGCGCTTGCTGTGCACGCCAGGCCGGCCGCCGAGCGTGTCCACGAGGAGTCCCGAGTCATCCGCCAGCGTCGGCACGCCACTCCGCGCGAAAAAATACCGCGCCTTCGCGAGCGCATTCTCCTCGAACGTATCAAACGCCTCGATCTCGGCTTCCGCATCGGCCTGCTCGGGGATGCCCGCCTCGTCGAGCGTCTGCGCCTCGAAGCCCGCCGCCGCGAGCAGGGGCGCCAGCTCGCGAAGCTTTCCGGCGCTGCGCGTGGCCAACAACAGGCGCCGGCTCACGCGCCAAACAGGGCGCGCTGGCGTCGGTCGAGCTCCGCGATCGCGGCGGTCGCGCCGTTCAGCAACGCGTCGAGTTCCGCACGCTGGAAGGTGCCGTGCTCACCCGTGCCCTGCACTTCCACGAAGCTCGCCGCATCGGCCATGACCACGTTCATGTCCACGCCGGCGCGCACGTCCTCCGGATAGTCGAGGTCGACGCGCACCTGGCCGTCCACGATGCCGACGCTCACCGCCGCGACCCGACGCTTGACGGGGGACACGGGCAGCTTCCCTTCCTTCACGAGCCACGCAAACGCGTCGTGGACGGCGACGCATGCGCCCGTGATCGATGCCGTGCGCGTGCCGCCGTCCGCCTGCAACACATCGCAATCGAGCTTGATCGTCCACTCGCCCCAGGCGAAGTCATCGACCATCGCGCGGACCGAGCGGCCGATCAGTCGCTGGATCTCCTGCGTGCGCCCGCCGAGCTTGTCGCGCTCGCGCGGCGTGCGCGTCTGCGTGGCACGCGGGAGCATGGCGTACTCCGCCGTCAGCCAGCCGAGACCCGAGCCCTTGCGCCAGCTGGGCACCCCCTTTTCCACCGAGGCGGCGCACAGCACGCGGGTATTGCCGAACGCCACGAGACAGGATCCTTCGGCGTAGGCCGCCGCGTTGCGCTCGAGGGTGATGGGACGCAGGTCGGCATTGGTGCGCGACGAACGGGGCGCGAGGTCAGGAGGCACGAAGCTTCTCGATGATGGAGGTAGTGGACTGCCCGGGAGTGAGCGGAATGACGACGACGCGTCCACCGCGCGCGGTGACGTCGCGAGCCCCGACGATGGTCTCGGGGGTGTAGTCGCCCCCCTTGACGATGACGTCGGGCTCGAGCGCCCGCACGAGCTCGAGTGGCGTGTCCTCTTCGAAGACCGTCACGGCGTCGACCATCGCGAGCGCGGCCAGCACGTACGCGCGCTCGGCCTCGCTCCGCACGGGGCGCGTGGGGCCCTTGAGACGGCGCACCGAGGCGTCCGAGTTGAGGCCGACGATGAGACTGCCGCCTTGCGCGCGCGCACCCGCGAGAATGTCGATGTGGCCCGGATGCAGGAGATCGAACACGCCGTTCGTGAACACGACCGGCCCCGCCGCCGCATCGCGCCAGGCGCGCGCCTCAGCCCAGGTGAGCACGCGCGCGGCCGAGTCCCGCACGACCGACGGTGCACGATCCGGCGTCACCACTGCGACTGCGCCCCGTCAAGCACGTCATTCACGATCCGGTCGATGGCCTGCTTGCGCGCGGCCACATCGGCGCGGTCGGAGTACTCGCCTTCCGCCATCAAGCCCTTCCGCGTGAACAGGACCTTGTTGGTGACCTGATCGAAGATCTCGATGTCGATGACAATCTGGAGGCGACGGCGCACCTGCGTGGCGCGCGTCGGATCCGCGCTGAATGCCACGGGCGCATCGGGGTCAAAGCGCGTGATCGTGCCGCGCACGACGGCATCGGCCTTCTCCTCGGTGGCGTCGCGCAGACCGAGCCGATCAAGGAAACCGGTGCGCACCGCATCCGCGAGCTCGCGTGTCAGTTCCGGGACCGGCGTCTGGTTCTCGAAGGGAACCACGGCGAGCGTGCGGACGTGCACGGGCAGGCCGCCCCCGGCGAACCCGTACTTCCAGAAGCAGCCCGGCAGCGCGAGCAGCGCGAGCAGCGCCAGCGCCCGGCGGCGGGGCAGACTATCGCTGCCAGATCGAAGCATCGAAGGCGCCGGCATCGGCAGTGCGGGTGATGACCAGGGTGAGCTTGCGTCGAGCACCCAGATGCTCGTACTCGGTGATCGTCGCGCCGCGCGTCACGCGCTCCTGAATCCCGCCATCGCCGATGCGTTCGAGGATGGCGAGGCGATCACCGTCGAAGGTGACGCGCATGACATCGTTTCCGCGTGCAATGTCGGCGCGAGTCCGTGTGCCGTCAACGCGGACGGAGGTGTCGCCCGGCGGGACGGCCAGACGGCCCAGCGCCGCCCAAAACATGGCGACGGGCGGCAGAAAGCGCTTGATCATTCCGCCCGATGGCGGCAAGAGCAGCGAATCGCCCAACACGAGCGCACGCCCTCCACCCAGTCCCCCGGCAAGGAAGAGATCGAGCCGCACGCTGTCGGGCGGGGCCACGCGGGCAGCCCCTTCGCCACTCGCGCGAAGATCGACGTCCTGGTAGGTCCAGGTGAAGCTGACGGTCTGGTGCTGGCGCGCCAGGCCGCTGGTGGGCAGGCGAGCTGGCGCCACGGTCGCACCGGTCAACTGCGCGGCCTTGGGTACGCAGCCTGTCACGGCGAGTGCGAGACACGCACGTGCAAGTCGTGTGCGGCGTGCCCACGTCACTTGATCATCTCCACACGCAGCATGCGATCTCCCTGGACGATGGCGTCGAGCACGGTATCGCCGCCCAGCACGCGACCAAACACGGTGTAGTGGCCGTCGAGATGGGGCTGCGCCGAGTGGCATGCGAAGAACTGGCTCCCCCCGGTGTCGGGGCCATCGAGCGCCATGCCGACGGTGCCGCGGGCGTAGCGACGACGGTTGAACTCGTCCCGGATGGCATACCCCGGACCACCGTTTCCGTCCCCTCGGGGATCGCCAGCCTGCGCCACGAAGTTCGGGACGACGCGATGGAACCGGGTATTCGCGAAGTACCCCCTCCGTGCCAACGCCAGGAAGTTGCGAACGGTCAGTGGTGCGTCGAGGGCGAAGAGCTCCATCGTGAGCGCCCCGCGCTCGGTAACGATGCGAACGCGCGGTAGGCGGCCACCGAGCGCCGGGAGCAGGAGGTCACGGACCACCGAGTCGTAGAACGCGAGCGGCTGCACCGGATGGGCCACGCCGCGCCATGCAGCCAGCGGCGTGACATCGCGCATGGCGGCGCGCTCGAGCGGATCGACGGGCCGCGTGAGACCGGCGAGCGTCGCACGTTCGACTGCGCCAAACGACGCCGAGTCGTTCGCCCAGGCCCCGGCGATGGCGCGGAGCGCCGCCAATCGCGCCGCGCCGGACTCGTCCTCGATGGCTTCGCGATATGCCTGCGCAAAGAGCGCAACATGCAGGGCGCGCGCGGAGCCTCGCAGTCCGTCGAGCGCTGCGGCGCGCACCTCGGGATCTCGATCGAGGAGTACGGGCTGGAGTCGCTCCCTCGGCAGTGGGCCGGCAGCGGCGCTGTCGACCATGCCGGCAACCTGCTGCACCGCTTCCTGCCGCACACGCGGATCCCCGTCTTTCAGGAAGGGTTCCATGACGGCAAGCCGTCCGGCGAGCGGCGCACGCAGGGCCTCGGCGGTCACGGCCGCCGTTCGACGGCGAAACGACGTGTCGGTCGCCCAACTCGAGGCGTCAGGAATCACGCGTGCGCTGCGCGCAGAGGCGACGAGCAGTTCACGGCGCACCATGAAGGTCGTGTCGTCGCTCCACAACCGGTCCCACTCGGCACTCTCGGCGCGAATGACGGAGCGGACCGACTGCGCGGCCGCGACGCGAACATTGGCGTTCGGGTCGGCGAAGGCGCCGAGCACTGGCCCCGCGACTTCCTCGCCGTGGGTTGCGAGGGCACGCACCGCGTTGGCGCGCACGAGATGGTCGCGGTCGCTCACGAGGCGTACGAGCGCGTCGCGAGCGGGCCGCCCGAGCGAGTCGCCCGTCGCGCCCTTCGAGAAGGCGAGCGCCACGAGGGCGCGCACGCTGGCATCGGGGTCGCGCACCAGCGGGAAGAGAGAGCGAAGACCATCCTTGGCGCGCGGCCGCGCGATGGCGTAGGCAGCGGCAGCGCGAAGCTCGGCCTCGGGCAGCGCGAGGTAGGGAGCGATCAACGCGACCGGCACCGGTCGCAGCTTGGCGGCCGCGCGCAGGAGTGCGACGCGTGCCGGCACGACCTTGCTCGGCATCTCGAGACCGCGCTCGATCGCGCTGCGGGCGCTGGCGCCGATTTCGCCCAATGCCCACGCGGCGTCGACGGCGACCGCAGGGGCGCGACGCAGCGCCTGCTCCAGCGCATCGATGCTGGCGGTGTCGAGGAGGAGGCCCAGCCCGTAGGCGGCGCTCGCCGCGACGGCGGTGTCCGGGTCCGCGAGGAGCGCCCGCAGTGCAGCGGCGCGCGCTCGGCCGTGCACCTGCCCGATCGCCAGCGCGGCCTGTGCGCGGAGCCACCCACTGCCCTGCGCGAGGGCGGAGTCGACGAGCAGCGTGTCAAGCGCGCGACCATCGGCCATGCGCAGGATGCGCGCGCTGAACGCTGCGTCGCGCGGCCGCGCGGCGATGCGCGACGCGGAGACGGGGCGCTGCGCGGTCGCGGTGGCCGCAGGGAGGGCA
>JANMLN010000139.1:0-7798 GCA_031372565.1 Gemmatimonadota bacterium
CCACGCCCTTGGACGTGAGCATCAGCGTGAGCATCATCAACAGCTGCTTGCTGATCGGCATGTCGATGCCCCCCGCCTGCGCCGCGAAGATGCTCGCGACGGCGAGATACAGCGTCGAACCGTCCAGGTTGAAGCTGTAGCCGGTCGGGAGCACGAAGGCGATGATGCGCTTGGGCACCCCCATCTTCTCCATCTGCTCCATGGCCAACGGGAGCGCGGCCTCGCTCGAGGCCGTGCTGAACGCGATCACCCAGGGCGCCTTCACGTACGACCAGAAGGTGCGGATCGGCACCTTGGTGATGAGGGCCACCGGCACGAGCACCACCAGCACGAACACGATGAGCGCGCCGTACAGCGTGCCCACCAGCATGGCGAGCGACTTGAGCACGCCAAGCCCGCTCTGCCCCACCGTGACGGCGATCGCGGCACCGATGCCGACCGGCGCAAAGGCCATCACGATGCCGACGAACTTGAACATCACCTCGGAGAGCGACTCGCAGAACTTCAGCATGAAGTCCTTGGCAGGCCCCTGCACCCGCGCGAGTCCGATCGCGAACAGGATCGAGAAGAAGACGATCTGGAGCACCTCGTTGTGCGCTGCGGCATCGAAGAACGATGCCGGCACCATGTGCTCGATGACCCCGGAGAAGGTCACCTTCGTCTGCGAGAACTCCGCGCCTTTCGCGGCGGTGGCCCCCGAGAGCGAGATGCCGGAGCCGGGCTTCACGAGGTTCACCGCAATCAGGCCGATGGCGAGCGCCGCCGTGGTCACCACCTCGAAGTAGAGGATCGAGCGCCAGGCCAGGCGGCCCACCTTCTTGAGATCGTCACCATGGCCCGCGATGCCGACCACGAGCGTGCTGAACAGCAGCGGAACGATCAGCGACTTGATCATCCGCAGAAAGACGGCCGACATGGCCTTCGCGAAGGTGTTGAACCCCTCGTACTCCGCAGCCGGGAAGAGCGATCCCAGCGCGATACCGACGACCATGGAAATCGCGATCCACTGGGTCGAGCTGATGCGCGGCTTCGGGGCGATGCTGGCGGTTGGCGCGGTGGACATGGCGGCGGGTTGCGGCGGAAAAGCTGGGGTGGGCGCTGCGCGACGTGCGACGCGGGGAAAGCAGGTCCTTCGCTTTGCTCAGGACGACAAGGGGAAAGCAGGTCCTTCGCTTTGCTCAGGACGACAAGGGGAAAGCAGGTCCTTCGCTTTGCTCAGGACGACATCAGTGTCCGAGATCGATCGGAACGGTCTCGATCGGCTTCCCCGTGCGTAGCACCGAGTGCCGGTAGCCGTACGCCGCATAGCACGCGAGGCCGACGGCCATCCAGACGCCGAACAGGATCCACGCGCTCTTGGGCAGTCCGGTCATGACGTAGAGACAGGCGGCAAACCCTCCGGGCGCCACGAACCAGACGAAGGGGACGCGAAACGGACGATGGCGCTCGGGCTCGCGCAGGCGAAGCACAACCACCCCGGCGCACACGAGCATGAACGCGGCCAGGGTGCCGATGTTGGTGAGATCGTACGTGGCCGCGTCGTCCGCCACCAGCGACCCGAACGCGACGAAGATCCCGGTCAGGATCGTGGTCACGTGGGGCACCTTGTACTTGGGATGAATCTTCGCGGCCCAGCGAGGCAGCAGGCCATCGCGCGCCATCGCGTAGAAGATGCGTGGCTGCCCGTACTGGAACACGAGCAGCACGGCCGACATGCTCACCACCGCACCGGCCGACACGATCATGCTCGCCGTCTTGAGGCCCGCGAGCGTGAGCGCCTTGGCCAGGGGGTCCGCGCTCTTGAGCTGCTGGTACGGCACGATCCCGGTCGCGACCGCACCGACGATGATGTAGATGAGCGTGCACACACCGAGCCCCGCCATCAGTCCGAGCGGCAGGTTGCGCTGCGGATTCTTGGTCTCCTCGGCCGCGGTGCTGATCGCGTCGAATCCGATGTACGCGAAGAACACGATCGCGGCCCCCTGATGGATGCCGCGCCAGCCGTTGGGGGCGAAGGGATGGTAGTTGGCCGTGTCGATGTGCTGAGAGCCGACCGCCACGAAGACCACCAGCACGAGCAGCTTGACGCCGACCATCCAGTTGTTCACGGTCGTGCTCTCGCGCGCGCCGAGGCAGAGGATCCAGGTGATGACCGCCACGATGGCGAAGGCCGGCACATTGATCAGCACCGGCATGCCCAGGACATGTGGCGCGGTCGTGAGCATCCCGTGAATCGCCGGGTCACTCGACGCGTTGACCATGAAGTACCCATGCGTCAACCAGTCGGGGATGATGATCCCGAATCCACTCAGGAGTGACGTGAAGTAGCCACTCCACGCGATCGCCACGGCGACGTTCCCCACGGCGTACTCGAGGATCAGCGCCCAACCGATGATCCAGGCCAGCAACTCGCCCAGCGTGGCGTACGAGTAGGCGTACGCCGACCCGGCCGTGGGAATCATGGCGGACAGCTCCGCGTAGCAGAGCGCCGCCATGCCGCACACCACGCCCAGCAGCAAGAAGCTGAGCACCAGCGCCGGACCCGCCCCGTAGCGGACGACCGTTCCGTCCGCCGCGATCTCGCCGGCGGCCGCGGTGCCGAGCGAGGCGAAGATCCCCGCCCCGATCACGGCACCGATCGACAACATCACGAGGTCGCCGGCCCCGAGCGAACGCTTGAGTTGCCCCTCGCCTTCGGGGAGCATCTCCGAAATCGGCTTGCGGGCGAACAGTTGCATCGCGGGCGGGGACCGGGGACTCGTGGGAAGCGCGGCTAGATGAACAGCGGAGCGAGCACCAGCGTGATGGTCGACAGCAGCTTGATCAACACGTGCAGCGACGGGCCCGCCGTGTCCTTGAACGGATCGCCGACCGTGTCACCCACGACCGCGGCCTTGTGCGCGTCCGACTTCTTGCCGCCATACACGCCCGTCTCGATGTACTTCTTGGCGTTGTCCCACGCCCCGCCGCCGTTGTTCAGGAAGCCGGCCATCAGGATGCCGACCACCGTCGCGATCATCAGGAAGCCGGCAACCGCCTCGGCGCCGAGCCGCTCGCCGGGACCACCCAGCGCCTTGAACACGAGTCCCACGACGACCGGGAAGGTCACCACGAGCGCCCCCGGGAACACCATCGCGCGCAACGCGCCCTGCGTCACGATGTCCACGCACTGGCCGTAGTCCGGCTTGTCGGTGCCCAGCATGATGCCCGGCTTCTCGCGGAACTGGCGACGCACCTCCTCGATGACGCTCTGCGCCGCCTTCGACACCGCGGTCATGGCCAGCGACGAGAACCAGAAGACCAGCATGCCACCCAACAGCGCCGCCACGAAGACCTGCGGCTTGGAGAGGTCGACCGTGAGCGGCAGCCCCGTGTAGTTCTTGACCTCATCGAGGTACGCCGAGAACAGCAGGAAGGCCGCCAGCGCCGCCGACCCGATCGCGTAGCCCTTGGTCAGCGCCTTCGTCGTGTTGCCCACCGCGTCGAGACGGTCCGTCTTCTCGCGAATCTCGGGCGGCTGCTGTGACATCTCCACGATGCCGCCCGCATTGTCCGTGATCGGACCGAAGACGTCCATCGCCAGGATGTAGCCGGCCGTGCCAAGCATTCCCATCGTGGCCACGGCGGTGCCATAGAGGCCGCCGTTCGCCTTGCCCGCCGCGTCCACCAACCCGCTCGAGTTCCCGAGCATGTAGCTCGAGATCAGCGCGATCGCGATGGTGAAGACGGGGAGCACCGTGCTCTCCATGCCGACCGACAGGCCCATGATGATGTTCGTGGCCGGACCGGTCTGCGAGGCCTCGGCGATCGACTTCACCGGGCGGTACTTGTACTCGGTGTAGTACTGCGTGATGAAGACGAACGCGACGGAGGTCAACACGCCGATCGTTCCCGCCGCTCCGAAGTGCATCCACGCGTCGGCGGGGGCCGATGCCGGAGACAGCAGCCACTTGCACGCGATCCAGAGGCCGATCGTCGCGAGCACGGCCGTGGTGTAGAAGCCGCGGTTGAGCGCGGCCATCGGATCTTCCTTGCCATCCGTCTTCACGACCATCACGCCGACCGCGCTGGCCACGATGCCGAACGCGCCGATGATGAGCGGGAAGAGGATCCCGGAGATCCCGAAGGCCTTGAACAGCGTGACGCCCAGGATCATGGCACCGATGTTCTCGGCCGCCGTCGATTCGAACAGGTCGGCACCACGGCCGGCGCAGTCGCCGACGTTGTCGCCGACGAGGTCCGCGATCACGGCCGGGTTGCGCGGATCATCCTCGGGGATGCCCGCCTCGACCTTGCCCACGAGATCGGCGCCGACGTCAGCCGCCTTCGTGTAGATGCCGCCGCCGAGCTGCGCAAACAGCGCGACGAACGACGCGCCGAAGCCGAAGCCGACGATCAGGAACGGAATCTTCTCGGCCCAGGCGCTGGCGTCCACGCCCGCTGGCGCGAACGCGGCGAGCATGGCATAGAGGCCGCCCACGCCGAGCAGCGACATGGACACCGTGAAGAAGCCCGACACCGCCCCGCCGCGCAGCGCGGTCTGGAGCGCCGCATTGAGCGATTCTGTCGCGGCCGCAGCCACGCGGATGTTCGCGCGGATCGAGATCCACATGCCCATGAAGCCGGCGACCGCCGAACAGATCGCGCCGAGCAGGAACGACACCGTCACGAAGAAGGCGAGCACCTTCGGATCGCTCACGGGATCGGAGGGGGTCGCGTTCCGGATCACGCCGTAGCCGATCGCGAGCACCGCGGCGACGAACACCGCCAGCACGCCGATCGTCTTGTACTGTCGCGCCAGATACGCCTCCGCGCCCTCCTGAATGGCGTTCGAGATCGCGCGCATGGCGTCGGTGCCCGTCCCGCGCGCGAGGACCCAGCGCGCAAGCCAGACCGCAAAGAGGAGCGCGAAGACGGACGCGCCGAGAATGATGCCCAGGAGGGAGGACTGCGACGGACCCATGATTCGGTCTACAGGGAGGTGGGAGTCGAGGACGGAAGGCGACGGATGCGTCAGTCGGCAGCGAGCGCGGCCAAGGCCGGGCTGCGCGACGACGCACTGCGCCACAGAAAGTACACGGGAAGTCCGAGCAACACGATGCCAAGGCCGGTGAGGGCCTGCGCACGTGTCTTGTCGGCGATGAGGAGAATCACCGCGACGGTCGTCGCGAGCGCCACGTACAGCGCCGGCAACACGGGATAGCCGATCGCCCGGTAGGGGCGCACGGCGTCCGGCCGCTGCGCACGCAGCACGAAGAGGCCGATCGTGGTCAGCGCGTAGAAAACGAGCGCCGCAAAGATGACGTAGTCGAGCAGCTGTCCGTAGGTCCCGGTCAGGCAGAGGACCGAACACCAGACCCCTTGTGCAACGAGCGCGCCCGCCGGCACGCCGCGCGCATTGAGCGACCCTGCACCGCGGAAGAAGAGCCCGTCACGGGCCATCGCCCAGTAGACGCGCGCGCCGGCCAGAATCATCCCGTTGTTGCAGCCGAAGGCGGAGATGATGATCGCGATGGCCATGACGGTCGGAGCGCCGCCGCCGAACAGCTGCTCGACGAAGGCGGTCGCCACCCGATCCTGGGTGGCGTGCTGGATCCCGCGCGAGGCCGCCGTCACCCCCGCCGCGTCACCCGCCAGCGGCAGCACCTGCAGGTAGGCCACGTTGACGAGGCAGTACAGCACGGTCACGAGTCCCGTGCCCAGCAGCAGCGCCCGCGGGAGGTTCTTGGCCGGGTTCTGCACCTCTGCCGCAGCAAAGGTGACGTTGTTCCAGGCATCGCTCGAAAAGAGCGAGCCGACCAACACCGTCCCGAAGGTGATCGTGAAGGCCGGCCCGAGTGCGGCCGCTCCCCACACCCCGTCACCGGAGAAGTTGGCGGCGATGGCAGGTGCACTGCGCCCCACGGTGAGACCGAGGACGATCAGCACGGCAATCGAGGTCACCTTGATGACGGTGAGCGTCGTCTGGATGGCCTTCCCCTCCCGCACGCCACGCAGGTTCACCAGCGTGAGGGACCAGATGCAGAGCAGGGCCATGAGGCGCTGCGCCGAGAGCCCGAACTCCGCAGCGCCGCCCGGCGTCGGCACCACGGCATGCGGGAACCACGGGAACAGATCGGGGGTGATCGACGGAAGGAGTACGCCGAGAAAGCGCCCGAAGGCCACGCCGACCGCCGCGATCGTTCCGGTCTGGATAACCAGGAAGAGCGTCCAGCCGTAGAGGAATCCCATGAGCGGGCCCATGGCTTCCCGAAGGAAGACGTACTGCCCTCCCGCTCTGGGATACATCGCCGCGAGTTCGCCGTAGGCGAGCGCGCCCAGCAGCGTCATGACCCCCGTGACGACCCACGCGAGAATGAGCCAGCCCGCCCCCGCCGTCGTTCGCGCCATGTCGGCGGACACGATGAAAATCCCCGACCCGATCATGGAACCCGCGACCAACATCGTCGCGTCCGTCAGGGTCAAGGCTTTGACAAAACCCGTGCGCTGGTCGGTCGCGGTGTCTGGCGCGGCCGGTGGCGTCATGCGGTGAGCCGTCGGGATGTCGAGGAAACCGGGACCGGGGGGGGCACCCGCACCGGGCCAGAAAATGTTCAGCGAGTCCTCAAAAGTACGGAGCGTGTAACGCTCGCGCTAGCAAGCGGCTACGCAATTTTCACGCACTCCGCCCGATCGGCGAGTCCAATCCGCCGACGCGGTGGTTATGGCGCTTCGGCGTTGAACTCCACCGTATCACGGACCGCGGTTCCATCCTTCCGGACTGCCGGCCGCCACCGCATCTCCTGCAGCATTTCGCGGATCCGCTTGTTGTAGCCATCATCGCGGCTGGGGTTGAAGGCAATCAGCGTGGCCTTCCCTTTCTCGTCCACATCGAAATACGCCTTGAGCCGATACGGGCGCACCTTCGACGGCACCGGAAGCGGCAGAATGGGCAGGTTGCTGACGGTGGGCGGATACTTGTCGAGGAGCCCGCCACCTGTTCCGGGTCCGGTGCCGCTGCCGCGCCCCGTTCCCACACCCGAGCCGACCCCGCCACCGGAGCCGACGCCTGAGCCGGTGGTACCATCGTTTCCGCTTCCACCACCCGTTCCAGGCGTCTCCGCTTGCGCGACCGGCGCCGCGGCGGGCGGCGCCGGAGTCGGCGGAACGGGCGTGGGAGGCTCCGGCTTCTTGTCCTCCGGCTTCTTCACTTCAGGCGGAGGGAGGACCGGCGCAGGCGTGGGCACCGGCTGGGTGCGCGGCGGCTCGATGAAGCGGAGTCGCTCGGCGCGGTCAGGGGTCAGCAACCCACCCGTTCCACTTCGCCCACCACCACCTCCCCCTGCGGGACCCGGTCCGCCGGCTCCCTGTGGTACGAAATCGAGTACCTCGGGCACGAAGGCGGGCAGGAGCAGGGCCAGCAGAATCAGGCCGTGGACAATGACGGAAAAGGTCGCCCCTTTCCAATTGGTGGCCGACGTGACCCCTGGAATGCCCACCAGTGGCCGAAGCTTCCCGCGCCCGGAGGGCGCGGGCAGCTGGCCTGCGGGCTCGTCGATCTGATCGGGCATTGGGGCGAGGTCGGTCGGCATGCGAAATGGGGAGGCGTGGTGGTACATCAACTCCCCCAACTAGTACGGCGGACGGACCCAAAAGGGTTCGTCCGCCGCGCAGGTTCCCGGAAGGGAACGGAAAGCTACTTGAGAACGTCCTTTGGCGGAACGCCAATGACCTTGACGCCGGCGCCGCGGGCTTGATCCATTCCCCACACGACGTCCTGATACGTGACGTCGTTGGCGCCCTTGACGAAGATGACCTT
>JANMLN010000158.1:0-1889 GCA_031372565.1 Gemmatimonadota bacterium
ATCATCGAACGCACCAACGCCTGGCTGCATAACTTCCGGCACCTCGTCACGCGCTACGACAACAAGATCGAGCACTATCGCGCATTCTTGTACGCCGCGTGCATGCTGATCACGCTCCGGCACTTTTGAAACCACTTCTAGATACTGAGGTCATCAGTAGGCATGCTTCACGGCGTCAGAGCTTCCGCTTCGCGTGTTCGTCACATCAAGCATCAGAGCCTGGAAAACAAGTGGCCTGCTCGGAACGAACAAGGTTCAACTGCGGAGCCATATCAACAAAATGGTGCGGCCCGAAGGGCCGTGCCATCCTCCTGAGCGGCTCCGTCAGTTGCAACCAGCGTTGGGCAGCGTGCTCGCGATTAGGGCGCCCGCGTGAAGCCGACCGGTATCCGAGGCACCTCGTAATCGTACATGTTGATATACAGAATGCGCGGCTGTGCCGCCCCGTCATAGCTCACCTCGTACACATCGAGGAGGCCGACATTCATTACGAGCGCGTTCGAAGTCTTGAACCGGCAGCAGCTGCCTTGCCGCGTGTAACGGACGGCCTCCGCGTGTGGACCCAGCAACACGTCAAGGAAAGCACGTTCGTTTTGCGGGCCCTGCTCCGCCTTCGCGCCACCGACTTTGATGGGATTATCCCGACTGTACCCGTAGGTGCTATCGGTCGCCAGCGCCATGTCACGCGGCGCAGGATCTCCGTTCGCTGGTAAGGACGGGGCTGGCGCCGCGACCAGGGCAGCGGGCGGATCCGTACCGCGAACTCCCGCCGGTGCGGAGACGCAGCCGACGAGGAACGCCGCGGCAATAGCAGCCGTGACCAACGTCCGCGCGCTTCTGGTGCGCAGATGCATGCCGGTGCCTTCCTCGATTAGGTCTGCCCAACGAACAAGGTTCAGCTGCGGAGCCATATCATAAAATGGTGCGGCCCGAAGGGCCGTGCCATCCTCTCCAGCGGCTCCGTCAGTTGCAACCGGCGTTAGGCCGACGGCGGCACGGAATCCGTCGTCGGCGCATGTTGGAAGCGCGCGGCCAGTGTGGACGCCGTAGCGAGTCCGAGGAACAGCACGATGCTCAGGACAACCCACGGGACGGCGTACAGGAGGAACATGGGTACGCCATGGTTGACGTCGGTGAGGAGATCCAGTGACGCGAACGCCGGGGCGCCGAGAACCGGGACTGGCAGCAGGAGTGCGGTCAGGGCGGCGACCAGCGCGGTGCCTCGGCTCCAAGGGAAAAGGCGTTGGAAGCGGACGCGCTGTCGGAGAAGCAGGTTGGCGATAATGGACAGAACGACGAGCACCGTGATGGCTTCGCGAACGAGTTGGGCGCGATCGATGGCGACGGGCGCCGAGGCCGGTGGTGCATAGACACGCGGATCCTCGGCGACTGCGGGCGCTGGTGGCGCCAAGACGAAGGCATGTCCGCGTTGAAACTTCGTGCTTTGCACGTCCCGAAACCACGCGTCGGGATCGTCCTGCATCCAAGGCGGAAAGGCGAGGAGCAAGGCTAGACCGACAAGCGGAAGGGCGCGTAGTCGCTGCGAGAGCATTCGCGGCCTAACGTCAAGGTTCAGCTGCAAGGCCATGCGCTGCAGTTTGGGGCGCGCAGCGCCCCACGTCCAGCCTTCGTGGCCTTGTGAGCTGCAACCGGTGTTAGGAAGCCTCGCGAACAGTTCTGACAATGCCTTCGGCCGCAGAACGATGTGCGGCACCAGACGCGTGAAAGTGAATCTCTGTCTGAAACTTCGGCCACTGGCCGCTCAAGCGCACCAAGTGGACGACCTCCGCTTCGATTGTCTCAAGATCCTGGTCGGACAGAGAAGGTTCCGCAGCGTACCACACCCAGAGCGAGATCTCCTTCACGTGGTGGCGAAAGCGATAGCCGTA
>JANMLN010000177.1:0-57822 GCA_031372565.1 Gemmatimonadota bacterium
CACGGCGTGGGACCCGATCGTCTACGATCCTGAACTGGAGCTGGTGTATTTCGGCACCGGGAATGGCACGGCGTGGTACCGCGACCTCCGTGGCGGCGGCGACAACCTCTATGTGGCGTCGATCATCGCGGTGAAGGCGGAGACCGGCGAGCAGGTCTGGCACTATCAGGTCACCCCCGGCGACAACTGGGACTTCGACGCGGACCAGCCGATCATGCTCGCGACGCTCACGATCGGCGGCGCGCCGCGCAAGGTGCTGATGCAGGCGTCGAAGAATGGCTTCTTCTATGTCCTGGATCGCGCGACGGGAAAGTTCATCTCCGGCACCCAGTTCGTGGACGGCGTCACCTGGGCGACCGGCATCGATTCCGTGACCGGCCGCCCGATCGAGTCGAAGGTCGGCTACGACGGCATGAACCCCGTGCTCTCGGGGCCGGACAACAGCGGCGCGCACAACTGGAATCCGATCAGCATGGACCCCACGCGCGGCCTCGTCTTTCTGGGCGCACGCAACAACAGCGTCGAGATCCACGCGCCCGACACGGCGTTCAGGTACGATCCGAAGGGGGCGAACCTCGGCAAGGACAATGCGTACGCCGGGCCACTCTGGGCGAAGTTTGCCGCGACCGTGGCGCGCGGTGAGTTGGTCGCCTGGAACCCGGTCGATCGCAAAGCGGCGTGGCGCGTGGTGCTGCCGTCAGGGCAGTCCGGCGGCACGCTGGCGACCGCGGGCAATCTCGTGATGCAGGGCGCGGCCGATGGCATCCTCCGCGCCTTCCGCAGCGCGGATGGCACCAAGCTCTGGGAGTTCGACGCCGGAACCGGCATCATGGCGCCGCCGATCACCTACCTCGCGGGCGGCAAGCAGTACGTGACCGTGATGGTCGGCTGGGGCGGACCGTCGGGCCATGTGAACTCGCCGACCAACGGCGTGACCAAGCCCGGCTTCGGCCGCATCCTCACCTTTGCGCTCGGCGGTACGGCGAAGCTCGACGCGCCGTTCTACGGCCACACGGGACCGCCGGTACCGGCGCTTCCGGTGACAGCCACGCCAGAGGAGATCGGCAAGGGCGGCGTCCTGTACAAGACGTACTGCCAGCGCTGTCACGGCGTTGGAGCGGTGGCCGGGCCGATACCCGACCTGCGCTACAGCACCGCGGCGACGCACCTGGCGCTCGACTCGATCGTGCTTGGCGGGCTGCGTGAACAACTCGGCATGCCGGCGTTCAAGGACCAGATCGACACGGCGCAGCTGAAGCTCATCCAGCAGTACGTGCTCGCGCGATCAGCCGCTGCGGCGAGCGTACCCGCGGCGGCGGCCAAGCCGTAGCGCCTCTCGCGCGGCGGCTCGGCCACAGGGGCGCTACAGCGTCTTGTGCGCTCCCGGCGAACGCTCGTGCGCGAGAAAGAACTTCCGCGCCATCGCCACCAACTCGCCATCGGTTGGATGATCCACGGTTTCCCATCCCGCGAGCCGCGCGACCAGTGGGTGCCGATGCTTGGTCACGTAGTGCCGGAAGTCCGTCTGCGCGGTGTGCCCCGCCGCCACCAGAACCGTTCCAACGCCCTCAAGGGCGTCACAGACCCTGGCGAAGAACTCGTGTTCAGTCCGGACTGCGCTCTTGTGCTGTCCGGTATCGCGCGGGTGATCCTTGATGGCATGCACTTCGGTCGTCGCGTCGTCGAACCGCAGCACCCGCGCATGGTGGTGGTCAAGCCAGAGAACGGCATGGGACATGGGCATGGTGCGGCTCCGACGGGTCAGGGTGCCAGTGCAACGTCCTCTGAGCGGGGGCTTCGCTCCGCCCAGCGCATCCAAGGTCGACATGGGACCGGGCGTTCGGAGTCCGGATTGCCACTACAGGATGTCCTGTTTGGGGGAAGTCGTTCAGCCGGGCGTTCGGGTGCGTGAGACGCTCCCGCTGCGTCTCGCCCCCTGCGGCGCTACAGCCGCGCAAGCGGACTGGGTAGTTTGCACCACCTTCGCATCGAGCCGACCGTGACGCCCTCCCCCACACCGTTCTTCTACAAGCTGTCGAACGGTATCCGCATCACCGTGCGCCCGACGTTCCTGCGCGCCCAGTCGGTGCCCGATGAGCGGCAATACGTGTTCGCCTACAACATCCGCATCGAGAACGTGAGCGCGCGCGCCGCACAGCTCCTCTCGCGCCGGTGGCACATTCACGATGACCACGCGGGCGATACCGAAGTCGTCGGTGACGGCGTGGTCGGCGAGCAACCGGTGCTCGTCCCCGGTGGCGTGCACGAGTACCAGAGCTTCTGCGTGCTGAAGGGTCCCGGCGGCTACATGGAAGGCGAGTATGTCTTCGAGGCGGCCAACGAACGGTTCGTGGCCGAGATCCCTCGTTTCACGCTCCTGACCGACGTGTCGCGCTGAGCGCACCGGCGGGCCGCGACACCGCGCCTCGCGTGCGCGCCCCCCAGAGCGAGATCGACTGGGCTGACCGCATCGCCCACGGTGTCCCGCACACTCGCGCGACATATAGCGCGCCCTGCAACGTGGCTTTTTGGAACTTTCGGACCGTTACGGCGTTATTGACGATATGGAGAACGTGACGGCCGTGCGCCGCGTCCCCCCGTATCGCCCCCGCCCAGCCTGGTACTGGCTCGCGTTCGTGGCGGCCCTCGTCAGCGCCACGCCAGCCCGCGCCCAGCAGGCGATCATCAGCCTGCCGTCGGCGGACCAGACGCCGGCGGGGAAGCATTTCTTCATGCACGAGACGCAGATGAGCGCCCTCGCGCCACGCGTCGACTGGGGCGCGACGCACTTCTACACCTACGGGCTGTCCGACCGCGTCGAGCTTGCCGTGACGCTGTACAACCTGACGACACCGACCACGAACAACCTGTCGCTGGGCGTCGGCTTCAAGGCGGCCCAACGACTGTTCGGGGCGCAGTTCCCGGATCGCGAGCTGCAGTTCACCTATGGGGCGATGCTCGTCCCCTCGCTGCAGGGCGAGGGGATCGGCAGTTGGTCGTATGGTTTGCTCAGCGCGCGCGTTCCACGCGCGGACACGCGACTCTCCGTCGGCGGCGGCTACGGCAGCCGCCAGATCTTCGACAAGGCGGCGGCGAGCGCCATGCTCGGCCTCGAGCAGCCGTTGCCGGGTCACTTCGTCCTCGTCGCCGAGTGGTTCAGCGGACGGCACAACACCTCCAACTTCATCGCCGGTCTCTTGTACCACACGGATGCGTGGATCTTCGTTGGCGGTTACAAGATGCCCAACGACGCCGCCAAGCGCCGCGGCATCGTCTTCGAAATCGGGAGGTTCTTCTGATGCGAACCTGTGGATCGATCATGCGCCTCAGTCGCGCCGCCCTCGTCACGCTCGTGTTGGCGGGCGTGCCGGTTCGCGCGCAGGTCACCGCGGCACAGGGCGAGCTTGACTACTCCGTCGTCCGCCACGCGCCATCGGCCCTGTTTCTTGTCGACCCGCCGCCTGGTGCCGACTCGCTCATTCTTCCCACCTTCGTGCCCGCTCGCGTGGTGCGGGCGACCCCCGAGCCGAATTCACCGACGCTCCTCGCGTGGCACGAGGCCGCGGCTCCGACACTCCCGTTGTTTGCCGCCGGCGAGCGCGTCGCCCTGGGCGGCAGCGCCGTCCCCGATCGCGTCGTCTACGGCGAGGTCATTGCCCGGCGACATGTCATGTTCCGGCCGGACGCACGTGCGCCGTGGCGGTACGGGTGGGGGTATCTCATCCGCATCGCCAGAGCGGACCAGAATCCGAGTTCGCGGTTTGGCGAGTGGCTGAAGGATGCCGTCGTGGCCGGCGTGCCGAAACGGTAGGGCGCGGTGCCGGCACGACGCCGTTCGCTCCGATGCGCCGCCGTGGCCATCGTGCGCGGGCTCCGCCGTGCTATTGTGCGCGGGCTCCGCCGCGCTATTGTGGGCGGGTCGGCGCAAGGCGTGCCCTCCTGAGGAGACCCCACACCATGTTCATCCCGCTCTGGATCCTGATTCCGCTCGCCCTCGTGCTGGTGTGGGCGCTCTTCGCCCTCAACGGCTACAACCTGATCCCGATCCCCGATCCGGGCTCGCGCATCTTTGCCGCATCATCACACGGGGCACAGGACGCGATTGTCGAGTTGCTGGCGCAGCATGGCCTGAAGCAGCGGTTCCGCGGTGACACGCCCGGCGTGCGGCGCGCCATTCTCTGGGACGGCTTCACCATCATCAGCTGCCCCGAGCCCTGGGTGAAGGACAAGCTCGGCGGCACCGCGGGCAGCATCGGCATCGTCGTCAAGGAGCCGGTCGCGGCGGCTGAAGCGGCGGCGCGCTTCCTGCGCGCCAAGGGGTTCACGGCGACGGTCGTGACCGACGCGGAGCCCGAGATCCCGATCTGTCATCTGGTCACCGATGCGTTGCTCGGCGTGGCGCTCAACTTCCGCAAGCACGCCGTCAAGTTCCCGATGCCGCAGAAGCTCGCGCGCTGAGTCCGGCCGTCAGGCGCGCACGGCGCGCACCAACGCATCGCGCCCGCACGCGCGGCCCGTAGATTCTGCGCACATGAGCATGGACCTGTATCGGCCACCCGCACCGTATCCGCGCGGACCTGTCGCCTCGCTGGCCCGCGTCGTCGCGCGCCGCGAGAACAACCTGCTGAGCCTGCTCCCCGACGTCGCGTACCGGGAGATGATCACCTCGCTCGGCATGTCGCGCCGTGGCATCGTGCTCGTGAACGCGCCCGAGTTGGTGGCGCATGTCATGGACACCGCGGTCGAGCTCTTTCCCAAGAACGATCTCTTCGTCGGCGCGCTCGAGTCACTGGTCGGCGACGCGATGTTCGTCTCCAGCGGCGACCGCTGGCGGCAGCAGCGCCGCACGATCGAGCCGGCGTTCTCGCACATGCGCATCTCGCGCGCCTTTCCCGCGATGGAAGCGGCCGTCGCCGACCACGAAGCGACACTCGACGAACGCGCGGCCACGGGCGGCAGCTTCTCGCTCGACGCGGCGATGAGCCACCTGACCGCCGATGTCATCACGCGCACGATCTTCTCCACGCCGCTGACGCAGGGCACGTCGCGCGAGGTCTTCGATGCCTTCGACGTCTTCGAGCGCTCGGTCGAAAGCGTGAGCATCCGGCGGCTGCTCCTCGACAAACCGTGGGCGCACATCCCGCAGCCGGCCCACGTGCTCGACGCCTGCACCCGCATTCGCCGCCACGTGGGCGATCACCTCGACACGCGGCTCGCGGCAGGCGCCGAACAGCTCGACGACATTGCCGGCGCCGCCATCGCCGCTCGCGATCCCGAGACCGGCCTCGGCTTCTCGCGCGACGAGTTGATCAACGAGATCGGCGTCTTCTTCCTCGCGGGGCACGAGACGACGGCCAGCGCCCTCACCTGGACCTTCTTCATCCTCTCGCAGCAGCCGCACGTCGTCGAGCGGATCCGCGCGGAACTCGACGCCGTGGTGGGCGACGGGCCGATCGGGTTTGACCAGGCCCGCAAGCTGCCCTACGTGCGCAACGTCTTCCGCGAGGCGATGCGTCTCTATCCGCCGATCACCTTCCTGCCGCGCGTCGCCGCGCAGGACACCACGATCGGCACGCGCCGCATCCGGAAGGGCACGATGGTCATGATCGCGCCGTGGTCCATCCACCGGCACGAACGCCTCTGGAAGAATCCCGATCGGTTCGACCCGGATCGTTTCGATCCGTCGCGCGACGCCGAGATCATCCCGGGCACCTACCTGCCGTTCGGGTCGGGGCCGCGCGTCTGCATCGGCGCGGGGTTCGCGACCCTCGAAGCGTCACTCGTGATTGCGCGGTTGGTACGCCGCTACGACTTCGTGGCGGAGGACCCCGCCTCAGTCTGGCCACTCGCGCGCCTAACCACGCGCCCCGCGCACGAGATCCGCTGTCGCGTGGCGCGTGCCCCGGACCGCGCGCGTCAGACCTCGACGGGATAGCTCAGCGCAGCAGGTGGCGCGCCAGCCTTGGCCGCGCGCGCCACGTCGACCTTGGTGCGCATCCTCGCGATGCGCACCTGGTGGTAGATGATGATGCCGAGCCCCACGGTGCACGGCGTGGCCCACAACAGCGGATTGAAGGCATGCTCGGGCATCAGGCGCACGAGCCCGAAGGCCAGGAAGGCCGTGTACGCGCTGATCGCCGCGCCCACCAGCGCCTTGGCGTGTTCGTACAGGTAGCTGAAACGCGGCGGCGCAGCACGAAAGGCGAAGAACAGGTTCGTCGCCCCGCTCGCGAGCCCCACGACGCTGATCCCCATCATGGTCGGCTGATGCACCTGGTACCCGCGCACCGCCACGTTCACGGCGAGCAGCATCACCGCCACCTGCAGCACGACGTTGAGCGGGTTGCGGTTCCCTTCGTGGTGCTTCTTGTTCCGCACCGCCCCCACGCCGTGCCACGCAAGGCTGATCGTGAGCAGCCCGAGGTACTGCATCATCCACCCGAACAGGGCGCGCACCAGCTGTTCGTCCTGCCACTGGGGCATCTCGCGAAAATGCGGATGCGTACCGTACGGATCGAGCAGCGTGAGCGTGCTCATGGTGACGGCGAAGGTGCCCGTGATGAGCATGCTCCACACGAAGACGCGACCAAAGCGCGTATGCGTGGGTCCGCCCTTCCGCGTCCCGACCGCCACCCAGAACAGCAGCAGCCCCACCGTCCCCGTGATCAGGTGCCCGACGACGAGCGACCGGAACGGCCAGTGGATCCAGTCGCCCATCACGCCCCCGCAGCGACTTCCGCTTCAGCGGTGCGCGGCGGCGCGAGCGGCACGACGCGCTCGCGACGCGGATTCGGCTCCGCGCCAATCATGTCCGCGACGATCTTGCCGCTCGAGAACACCCCAGGCAGCCCCGCACCGGGATGCGGTCCCGCGCCGCAGAAATACAGGTTGCGGATGTCCTTCGACACCGGGTGCGGGCGGAACGCGCCCGACTGGAAGAGCGTCGGCTCCGGACCGAAGGCGCTCCCGAGATGGCTGTTGAGCGTCGTCTGGAAATACCGCGGGTCAATCCGCTTCTCGGTGACGATGTGCTTCGACAGGTCGGGCAGGTACCGCTCCTCGAGGTACTGCATGATCCGGTCGCGATACTGCGGACCGACGCGCTCCCAGTCGATATTGCCGCCCAGATGCGGCACCGGCGAGAGCACGTACCAGCAGTCGTGCCCCGGCGGGGCGAGCGAGGGATCCGTCGCCGTCGGCCGGTGCAGGTACAGCGAGAAATCGTCGGCCAGGATGCGCCGATCGAAGATGTCGTGCAGCAGGGCCTTGTACCGGGGCCCGAGCAGGATCTCGTGGTGCGCCATCTCCGGATACTGCCGATCGGTGCCGAAGTAGATCACGAACAGCGAATTCGAGTAACGGTAGCGGTCGAGCTTGCCATCGCTCATGCTCGGGCGGGCGGCCGCCGGCACCATGCGCTTGAGCGCCGTGGTCTGCTCGGCGTTGCAGACCACCGTATCGGCGCTCAGCGTGGTTCCATCGACCAGCCGCACACCCGTCGCGCGCGTCCGATCGGCCGTGAGCGTGATCTCCGCGACTTCGCTGTTGTAGCGGATCGTGCCGCCAATCTCCTCGAAGCAGCGCACGAGCCCCTGCACGAGCTGGCCCATCCCGCCGCGCGCGAACCACACCCCCCACTTCTGTTCGAGATAGTGGATCAGCGCGAACATCGCGGAGGCGTTGAACGGATTGCCCCCGATGAGCAGCGGATGGAAGGAGAAGACCTGCCGCAGCCGCTCATCCTGCAGGTAGTGGTTGACCATCGTGGCCACCGAGCGGTCGGCGCGAAGCCGGATCAGGTCCGGCAGCACCGGCAGCATCGTGCCGATGGAGTGCAGCGGCTGGTCGATGAGCGGCATCCCGCAGTCGAACACGTCCTTGGCCGCCACGAGAAACCGCTCGTACCCGTCCACATCGCCCGGCGAGAAGTCGCGCACCTGTGCGATGAGCTGCTCGCGATTCCCGTTGTAGCGGAAGATGCCGCCATCTTCAAACCGCACGTTGTAGAACGGGTCCATCAGCATCAGGTCGACGTAGTCCTCGCGGCGCTTGCCGGCTGCCTCGAAAATGCCGTCGATCAGCCACGGCGCGGTCACGATCGTCGGTCCCGCATCGAACGTGAAGCCGTCCTGCGTGAACACGTACGCGCGGCCGCCTGCCTTGTCCAACTTCTCGGCGATCGTGACATCATGGCCGAGCGCCTGCAGGCGAATGGCAGCCGCGAGGCCACCGAAACCGCTACCAATGACGACGATGCGCATGAACGAGGGGGGTGCGGGCGGGAACCGGGGTCGGTTCAGGCGCCCGTGGTGAGTGCCGCACCGGCAAGCACCGGCGACGTCGAGGGTGCCGTCGCGGGTTCACGCCGCCACGCCATCCAGAGGGGAATGCCCATCGCGAAACCGCCGATGATGCCGGCGGGGATCATGTCCTGCGCAAAGCAGATGGCGAGCGGAAGAAAACCGTTGACCGCGTAGAGCAGCAGCGGAAACCGGAACGGCGCGATGTGCCGCGCCCAGGTGGTCGGCGGCACGAAGATCAGCATCGCACGCGTCACCAGCACCCCCGTCAGCAGCCAGCCAAGCCAGTTGGTCAGCGGCATCCCGTAGAAGATGGGCTCCGCGAGGAACTTCTCGATCGGTCCCGACTGCGAGAAATCGCGCGCGTGCCACATCCAGTGGCGCGTCTTCACCATGGCCGGGTCCATCGACACGTCGTAGGCGGTCAGCACGAGGCCGCTGATGAACGCCCACCACCACTTGCTCGTCGAGTCGTCCTTGGCCGGCAGGAGCCGTCCGCAGATCGCGAGGCAGCCCACCAGCAGATAAAACCACGACGTCGGGATATTGAACGGCACCAGATCGAGGATGCGGTATCCCAGCCGTTCGGAATACGAGTACGGACCGAACGGGTAGCCGGAGTCCGTGCCCAGCAACTCGGCGCCCAGCGAGAGGATGAAGCTGACGGCGAAGGCGATCATCGTCTGCCGCATCCCGATCTTCGAGGCGCAGAATGCGAACCCCGCGACGGCCCCGATCACGACAGTGCCCTGCCCCCCCCACTTCAACCCGAAGGCCATGATCTGGAGGTTCGTCGGCGTGTTGATCCACGCCGGGTAGGGCTCGATCAGGAAGGTCGCAAAGGCGATCGCCGAGAGCAGATGGGCGGCGCTGTGGACCACCAGCGCGATGACGGCGACACGCAGCAGCGTGGCGGCCGTCTTGTCGGGCGAGGCGGCGAGGGAGGACATGTCGGACGCGGGCGCAGGAGGTGTGATCGCCAATCGGCTGAAAACATGTGCCGCGGGCCAGAGGGCGGCAAGCGGTTGCGCGCGACGCCCCCCCCCACATGAAGAACGCGCGCCCGGGTGTATTTTCCAGCCATGCGAATCCTCCTCCTTGGCGCCCTCGGGGCGCTGGCTGCCTGCGGCGGCGACGACCAGTCCAAGGGCGCCCCCGCGGTGCCCACTGTCTCTCCCGCCCTCGTCAACCCGGAGCCGCTCAAACTCGCGGCGGCCGGGCCCGACTCCTTCACCGTCGTGTTCACCACCAGCAAGGGCGACGTCGAGGTCATGGTGCGTCGCGCCTGGGCCCCGAAGGGCGCAGATCGCCTCCATTATCTCGTCACCAACGGGTTCTTCACCGGCGCACGCTTCTTCCGCGTGCTGCCCGGGTTTGTGGCGCAATTCGGACTCTCCGGCGTTCCCGACGTCGATGCCACCTTCGACAAGTTCCCGCTCACCGACGATCCGGTGAAGGCGAAGAACGTCAAGGGGTCGTTGGTGTTCGCGACCGCGGGGCAGAACACGAGGACGACCCAGCTCTTCATCAACCTCGCCGACAACGCGCAGCTTGATCAGATGGGCTTCGCCCCGTTCGGCACCGTCGTGCGCGGCATGGATGCGGTGGAGAAGTTCTACGCCGGCTATGGCGAGGGCGCCCCGATGGGCGGCGGGCCCGATCAGGGCAAGATCAAGGGTGACGGCAACAGCTACCTGCGCGCGCAGTTCCCCGAGCTGGACTCGGTCGTCACGGCGCGCATCAAGCCGTAGCCATGCGCACACTGGCACAGTCGGGTGGGCGCCGCCTTTCATTGTTCGGACTGATCGCGCTCACCCTCGCAAACGGTGCCTGCCGCTCGGCACCGTTTGCGCGGCTCAAGAATCCGAACCCCTCCGAGCTCGAGAAGGCGGCGCCCGACTCCTTCATCGTCACGTTCACGACGTCGAAAGGGCCGTTTGACGTGATGATCCGCCGTCCGTTGGCGCCCAAGGGCGCGGATCGACTGCACTTTCTCGTCAACGCGCACTACTACGATGGCGTGCGCTTCTTCCGCGTCGTCAAGGGGTTCATGGCGCAGTTCGGCCTCCATGGCGACTCGGGGGTCACGAGCGCATGGCGCAGTCGCCGCATCGTCGATGACACCGTGAAGGGAACGAACGCCCGGGGGACCATCACGTTCGCCACGGGCGGTCCGAACACGCGCACCACCCAGCTGTTCATCAACCTCGTCGACAATCGACGGCTGGACGCGAGCGGCTTCGCCCCGCTCGGAAGTGTCGTGAACGGGATGGCGGTCGTGGACTCGCTCTACGACGGCTACGGCGAGGGCGCGCCGCGGGGCGGTGGCCCCGACCAGGGCAAGATCAGCCGTGAGGGGAATGCGTACCTGAGCTTTGCCTATCCCAAGCTGGACTCGATCGTGACCGCGCGCGTGACCAGGCGCTGGCCATAGCACGCGGTCGCATCTGGACAGTCTCCGGTCCCGCCGCGACGTTCTCCGTCGCATGCCCTCCGTCGGTTATTCCGGTACCCCGCTCGCCAAGAAACTCGGCCTCCGCGCTGGCATGCGGCTGCTGGTGCGCGGGGCACCGCCAGAGTACGCGCACTGGATCGCTCCCATCCCGGACGGGCTCGTGATCACCGCGCGTGCGCAGTCGCCGAGCGCCGTGCATCTGTTCGTGACGGAGCGCGTGGACCTGGAACGGCAGCTCACCGCCCTGCGGTCGTCGCTCGTGGAGGACGGGTTCGTGTGGATCTCATGGCCGAAGAAGGCGGCGAAGGTCCCGACGACGATCACGGAAGACGTGATCCGCGCTGTCGCCCTGCCGATGGGCTTCGTTGACGTGAAGGTCTGCGCGGTCAGCGAGATCTGGTCGGGCCTCAAACTCGTCATCCGCGTGTCCGAACGCGGCGCGAGCACGCCATGATCTTCGAGCCGGCCGACGAATGCATGGACGTCGAGGCCCGGCGCGCGCTCCAGGGCGAGCGCCTCAGCGCCGTCGTCGCGCGCGTGACCGCGCGGGTGCCCTTGTACGCCGATCGTCTGGCTGAACTGCGCGTGCGGGCCGATGACATCCGCGGACTCGAGGACCTGCACCGACTGCCCATCACGCGCAAGCGCGACCTGCGCGACACCTATCCGTTCGGGCTCCTGGCGGTGCCGCGCGCCCACTGCGTCCGCGTGCACGCATCGTCGGGGACCACCGGACGACCCACGGTCGTGGCCTACTCCGCGGCCGACGTCGACCTGTTCGCGCGGATGTGTGCGCGCGCGCTCGCGATGGGCGGCGCCGAGCCGGGCATGCTCCTGCACAACGCCTACGGGTATGGTCTCTTCACCGGCGGATTGGGCCTTCACGCCGGCGGCGAGCGGCTCGGCATGACCGTGGTTCCCGTCTCGGGCGGCATGACCGAGCGTCAGCTGCTGCTCATCCAGGATCTCGCCCCGGATGTGCTGACCTGCACACCGAGCTACGCCCTGACGCTGGCTGCCGAATTCGCGAAGCGCGGCATCGGGCCGGCCGAGACGTCGCTGCGCTTCTCGCTGCACGGCGCCGAGCCCTGGACCGAGTCGATGCGGGTGCAGATCGACCGGGGCCTCGGCGTGCGGTGCACCAACATCTACGGCCTCTCCGAGATCATCGGCCCCGGCGTCAGCAACGAGTGCGTCGAGGCGCGCGACGGCTCGCACGTGAACGAGGATCACTTCTATCCGGAGATCCTCGATCCCGAGTCGGGGGAACCCATGCCGGATGGCGCCGAGGGGGTGCTCGTGCTGACCACCCTGACCAAGGAAGCGCTTCCGTTGCTGCGGTACTGGACCGGCGATGTGACCTCGCTGCAACGCGGACCCTGCGCCTGCGGGCGTACCCTGGTGCGCATGGCGCGCATCAAGGGACGCACCGACGACATGCTGATCATCCGTGGCGTGAACGTCTATCCCAGCCAGATCGAGAGCGTGCTGGGGAGGATCGCGGAGCTGGCACCCCACTACCGGCTGGTCGTGACGCGCGAGTCGCATCTCGACTCGATGGAGGTGCAGGCGGAACTCTCAGCGCCATTCGCGGGCGAGATCGTGCGCGAAACGCTGTCGGACGAGATCGTGGAGGCGGACCTTCAGCTGCGCACCCTGCGCCATCGCGTCGCCACGATGCTCCACGACACCATCGGCGTGTCGATGCGCGTCACCCTCCTGTCGCCAGGGACTGCGCCACGCTCGGAAGGCGGCAAGCTCAACCGCGTCGTCGACCAGCGGCCACGCGCGTGAATGGTTCGCGTTCGTTCGTCTCCCTCTCCCGTCGTCACGCCATGCCGCGTCGTCCGTTGTACGCCACCGCTCTCGCGACGCTGCTCCCGCTGCTCGCCGTCTCCGCCCAATCGCAGCTCCGCTCGGCGGACTGGCCGGTGAACGGCGGCGGCCCTGATGCGAACCGGCACTCCACCCTCGCACAGATCACGCCAGAGAACGTGAAGCGACTTGCCGTGGCCTGGACGTACGACACGCGCGATGCGTTTCCCGGATCGGAGATGCAGGCCAATCCGATCGTCGTGGACGGCATGCTCTACGCGACCAGCCCGAAGGTGCGCGTGTTCGCCCTTGATGCGGCGTCAGGCAAGGAGCTGTGGAGCTTCGACCCGAGTGGCGGCGTCGCGCCGACGCGCCGCTTTCGCCAGCGCGGCGTCACCGTCTTCGGCGATCAGCTCTTCATCACCTATCGCAACTGGCTGTGGGCGCTCAACCGCAGGACCGGCAAGCCCATCCTCACGTTCGGGGACTCGGGGCGCGTCGACTTGCGCGCGGGACTCGGCCGGGCCGTCGAAGGACTCGGCGTGAGCGCAAGCTCGCCCGGTATCGTCTTCGAAGACCTGTTCATCCTCGGCAGCACGGTGGGCGAGAGCCTGCCCTCCGCACCGGGCGACGTGCGCGCCTATGACATCCACACCGGCGCGCTGCGCTGGGCCTTTCACACGATTCCCCGACCGGGGGAGTACGGCTACGACACGTGGTCGGCCGACTCGTGGAAGGTGGTCGGTGGCGCGAACGCCTGGTCCGGGGTCACGATCGATCAGGTGCGCGGCATCGTCTTCGCTGCCACGGGCTCGGCGGCCTTCGACTTCTACGGGGCCAACCGGATCGGCGACAACCTGTTCGCGAATACGGTGCTCGCACTCGACGCGCGCTCCGGCCGGCGACTCTGGCACTTCCAGGGCATTCGCCACGACCTGTGGGACCTCGACTTCCCCGCCGCACCGACGCTCGTGACGGTCAAGCGCAAGGGGAAGGATGTCGACGCGATTGCCCAGGTGACCAAGACGGGCCACGTCTTCGTCCTCGACCGCGTCACCGGCGAATCGTTGTTCCCGCTGCGCGAGGTCAGGGTGCCGGCATCGCGTCTCGACGGCGAACAGGCTGCGACAACGCAACGGCTCCCCGTGCTGCCGCCACCGCTCGTGCGCCAGACCCTCACCGAGCGCGACCTCACGCGCCGCACGCCGGCCGCCCATGCGGCGGCCTTGGCCACCTTCCGCAAGTATCCGAATCGGGGACTGTTTGCGCCGCCCTCGGAAGCAGGGACGATCGTCTTTCCGGGTTACGACGGGGGCGCCGAGTGGGGCGGACCCGCCTTCGATCCCGAATCGGGGCTGCTGTATGTGAACACGATCGAGATGGCGTGGCTGCTCAAGATGATCCCGCGCGACGACAAGTCGCTGTACAAGAACAACTGCGCCAGCTGTCATCGCGACGATCTCACGGGTACGCCGGGACAGATCCCGACACTCGTCGGCATCGGGGAACGCCGGAAGCCAGAGGAGATCGCGGCTGTCATTCGCAACGGCGCCGGCCGCATGCCGGGGTTTGGTGGTGCGCTCGAAGGCGGCGCCATCACCGATCTCGTGAACTTCCTCATCACCGGCAAGGATGCCAACGACAAGCCGGGCAGCAACCCGTACTGGCTCAAGTACCGCAACGACGGCTACACCATCTTTCAGGACTCGGGCTTCTATCCCGCCATCGCGCCGCCCTGGGGCTCGCTGACCGCCATCGATCTCAACACGGGCAAGTTCCGCTGGCGTATTCCGTTCGGTGAGTATCCGCAGCTGACGGCCAAGGGGATCAAGAATACCGGCACCGACAATTACGGCGGTCCGGTGGTGACCACGAGTGGCCTGCTGTTCATCGCGGCCACCAGTTGGGACAACAAGATTCGCGCGTTCGACAAGCGAAGTGGCAAGCTGCTCTGGGAGGCCACGCTGCCCTTTGCCGGGGCGGCCACTCCCGCGCTCTACATGGTGAACGGCAGGCAGTACGTCGTCATCGCCTGTGGCGGCGGCAAGAACGACGCGCCATCCGGCGGCGTGTACGTGGCGTTCGCGCTCCCCCCCGCCTGATTGTCATCCTGAGCGCAGCGAAGAATCCGCTTCTCCCGCCTCCCTCCCACTCCATGTCCCTCCGCCGCATCGTCGGTGGCGTCGCGGTCGCCGTCACGCTCGCGCTCACCATCGCCCTCGCGGCGGTCTGGGCCCCCGACCGCACCGTCGCCGACCTCACACCGCGCTGGGCACCCGCGCCTTCCCGCTTCATCGATGTCGGCGGCCTCCGCGTGCACATCCGCGATGAAGGGCCTGCGACGGACAGCGTGCCCATCCTGCTGCTGCATGGCACCTCGGCCAGCCTGCACACGTGGGACGGCTGGGCCGCCGATCTCCGGCGCGATCATCGCGTCATCCGGCTCGATCTTCCCGGCTTCGGCCTGACCGGTCCGTTCCCGGACGACGATTACACGATCGCGCACTACCTCCGGTTCCTCGGCGCCACACTCGATTCGCTCCACGTGTCGCGGGTCATCGTGGCCGGCAACTCGTTCGGCGGCGAACTCGCGTGGTCGTTCGCGTTGGTCGAGCCAAGCCGCACCGCAGCCATCGTGCTCGTCGACGCAGCGGGCTATCCGTTCGTTTCGACCTCCGTGCCCATCGGCTTCCGCCTGGCACGCACCCCCGGGCTGAGCCGACTACTCACGCTCATCCTGCCGCGCTCCGTTGTCGCATCGAGCGTACGCAATACCTACGGCTCTCCCGAGCGCGTCGACGCAGCGCTCATCGACCGCTACTACGAGTTGACGCTGCGGGAGGGCAATCGGGCCGCCCTCCCCAGGCGCTTCGCATCCCAGAGCATCGGCAACCAGGTCGCGCGCGTCCCGACCCTGACGCTGCCGACGCTCATTCTCTGGGGCATGAAGGACCGCCTGATTCCACCGTCGAACGGCGACCGCTTCCACAAGGAGATCGCCGGCAGCACACTGGTCACGTTCGATGACCTCGGCCACGTGCCGATGGAAGAAGACCCGGCCCGTACGGTGGCCGCGATGCGCACCTTCCTCGCCGGCCTTCCAAGCGCCGGCACTCTCACCTCGTCTCCTGCTGCCTCTCGACCATGACGCGTCTCCTCGTCACCAGCCGCTCCCGACGCCGCACGGCCACACGGCTGAGCGTCGCGATGCTCCTCGCGCTTGCCGCACTGCCGCTCTCCGCGCAGCCCAACGAGGCCCGCATCCGATGGGATCGCCTCTGCCAGATCCGGCGGGAGAAGTTCGACCGGATCCTGCCGGAGGCACTGCGCGAGAATGGCGTCGACATGTGGATCGTCGCCATGCGCGAGGGCAACTACGATCCGCAGTGGGAGTTGCTCGGTCGCGGCTACGTCGGCGACATCGGCTACTTCGTCTTCACCGACCGGGGTGGTGAGCGCATCGAGCGCGCCGCCCTCGGCATCGACGATCATCATCGTGAAGCGTGCGGCGCGTACGACATTCCTGATGGCGCCGCCGACCTCGCCGCCTTCGTGCGTGCGCGCAACCCGAAGCGCATCGCGCTCAACTTCGCCGAGGAGATCGGCCGCGCCGACGGACTCTCGCACTCGCTCTACCTGCACATCACCAAGACGCTGGGGGCCGAGCTCTCGAGCCGCATCGTCAGCGCCGAGAAGCTGATCTCCGACTTCACGTCGCGGCGCGTCGCGTCCGAGATCGTCGCCTTCGGCGAGGCCGGCGAGATCGGGCGACAGCTGCTGGAACGGGCACTCTCGAACGAGGTCATCACGCCAGGCAAGACCACGCTCGCCGACGTCTCGTGGTGGCTCGAAGAGCAGATGCAGCAGCGCCGCCTCGGCACGTCGTTCGAAGTGCCGAGCGTCTACATCACCGGCCCCTCGGGGATCGAGGCCACCTCCAACGATCGCGTGATCCAGCGCGGCGACCTCGTGATGATCGATTACGGCGTCGGGTACCTCGGCATGTGGACCGACCAGAAGCGCATCGCCTACATCCTGAAGGACGGCGAGACCACCGCGCCGCTCTGGCTCCAGCACGCGTTCGACGAGGCGCTCAAGGTGCGCGACATCATTCGCCGCACGATCAAGCCCATCGGCACGGCGCAGACCATGCTGGCGGCCACGGAGGCGGCCATCACGAAGGGCGGCTTCCGGAAGGCCGCATCGTTCAACAAGGTCGCGGCCGACAACGTCACCGAGTTCTACATCGGGTGCCACTCGGTCGGCGATTGGGGCCACGGCCTCGGGCCCTCGGTGGCCTTCTTTAACCCCAAGCGCCAGACCTTCGAGCTGCGTCCGACCAACCTGCTGTCGATCGAGCTGTTCGCGTGGGTTCCGGTCGCCGAGTGGGGCGGCAAGAAGGTGCGCATCCCGCTCGAGGACGACGCGATCGTGACGGCCCGCGGGGTCGAGTGGGTGTACCCCGTCAACCAGCGGCTGCGTCTCGTTCGCTAGCGCGACTCGAGTACACGGAACGGCCGCGACCGCCGCCGCCAAGCCGATACCGGCACGTGCGTCGTCTCGATGCAACGTCGGGCGGTGGCGGTCGCTAGACTCCGGTACGCGCTTCGACTCCCCCCCATTCGCCCCACGCCTCCTCATGTACGGTCTCGTCCTCACGCTGCATTCGCTCACCCGTTGGATCGTCGTCGTCCTCGCCATCCTCGGCATCGGGCGCGGCCTCGCTGGCGGCTCGGCGCCCTGGAGTTCGGCCGATGAAACGCCGCGACGGTTCTTCCCGCACGCGATGACGCTGCAGTTCGTGCTGGGTCTGGCGCTCTGGTTCATGTCACCGCTCGTGGCGACCGCGCGCGCCAACATGGGCGCCGCCATGAAGGATCCGGCGCTCCGTTTCTTCACGGTCGAGCACACGGCGGCCATGTTCATCGCCCTCACGCTCACGCACATCGGTGCGGCGCGCGCACGCCGAGCCACCGAGCCTGCTGCCAAGCGCCGCACGATGCTCATCTTCTTCGGACTCGCCACGGCACTCGTGCTCTGGTCCATTCCGTGGGCCAGCCGTCCGCTCTTCCGGATGGGCGTCCCGGCCGAAGCGACGCCGGCGACCGTGTCGGCGCTGTAGTCCTGAAGCACGCCGCCACCTTCGTGCGCGTCGGTGCCGCGGGCGAATCCGGGTGGCAAGCGCCACTCGGACGCGGCTTCGAACTGCAACCGCTCTCCGATCCGACCGTGCTTGCTCCGGCGCAGGCGCTCAGTCTCCGCGTGTTGCGTGACGGCGTCGCGGTGAGCGGCCAACCCGTGACAGTGCGGTACGAGACCGACAGCGCTCCCGTCGTCCGCATCAGCGACGGGAGCGGGCGCGTCACATTCGACTTCGCCAAGGCGGGTCGCTACCCGGTGGCGGCCACGCAGCTTCGCCGGTCGATCCGACCCGCGCTCGAGTGGGAGAGTGATTTCACGACGTTGACGCTCGCCGTGCACGCAACGCCGTGAACGTGGGGCGCTAGAGGCGCGCGACGAACCCTTCGACCAGCGCCTCGAACGACGCACCGGCGGCACGCCCTGCCTCGAGCACTTCAGCGTGACTGAGCGGCACTGGCGAGATCCCGGCTGCCTGATTGCTGATCAGCGACACCCCCGCCACGCGCATCCCGATCGCCCGCGCCACGATCACCTCGGGCACGGTGCTCATCCCGGTCGCATCCACCCCCAGCCGCTCGAGCATCCGCACCTCGGACGGCGTCTCGAACGCCGGACCCAGCGACCCCGCGTAGACGCCGTCCGCGAGCGGAATCCCGCGCGCACGCGCCACGTCATGCAGCATCGCCCGCAGCGCCGCATCGTACGGCTCGGACATGTCGGGGAAGCGCTCGTCGCCGGGCTCGACGCGGCCGATCAGCGGATTGCGACACATGAGGTTGATGTGATCCGCAATCGCCATCAGGTCGCCGGAACGGAAGGTGCGCCGTACACCGCCGGCCGCGTTCGACACGAACAGCACCGGCGCGCCGAGCGCGTGCACGACGCGTACGGGGAAGCCGGCGAGCGCCGCGTCGTGTCCCTCGTACATGTGGAAGCGGCCCGCGAGGCAGAGCACGCGACGTCCCGCCAGCGTACCACCGATCATGGCACCTTCGTGCCCATGCACCGTCGCCGAGGGAAATCCGGGGATCTCCGCATACGGCACGCGCACCGCGTCCGCGATCCGTGCGGCCAGGCCACCCAACCCGGAGCCGAGAATGATCGCGCACACGGGCGGCGTCGAGGCCACGCGGGCGCGGACGGCATCCGCACTCGCACGCGCCGCGTCAGCCCAGCTCGCGGATGGCACGCTCATGCGGCGAAGGCGCGGAGCGCGTCGATCTCCGCGCCCACCTGCGCCATCAGCGCCCTGCGCTCCCCCCACGGGAGGAACGCGCTCTGGAATCCGTTCATCGCGACGTCACACAGTTCATCGAGCGTGAAGCCCAGGTGCACGTTGGCCGCCACGTACTCGTCGGTGAGGGTGACCGCGCTCATCAACCGGTTGTCGGTGTTGAGCACCACGTTCAGCCCGATGTCGTAATAGCGCCGCATCGGATGCTCCGCGTAGCTGCGGGCCACGCGCGTCTGCACGTTGCTCGTCAGGCACAGTTCGAGCGGCACGCGATGGTTGCCGACATAATCGACCAGCGAGGCATCCTCGATGAGGCGGGTCGCGTGCCCGATGCGATGTGCACCGCACTGGTGCACCGCATCACGGATCGACGCCGGCCCGTCCCCTTCCCCCGCGTGGCAGGTACACGCCACGTCGTGCCCGCGCGCATGGCGAAACGCCGCCTCGTGCTGGGACGCGGGGAAACCTGCCTCTGCGCCCGCGAGGTCGAAGCCGACGACGCCGCGCGTGCGGTACGCAACCGCCAGTTGCGCCAGCTCCATCGACACCGACGGCGCGTGCGTGCGGAGCGCCGTGATGATCGTCCGCGCGACGATCCCCGTCTCTGCCTCGGCCCGCGCCAATCCACGCAGCGGCGCCTCCACGGTCGCCCCCAGATCGAGCCCGCCCCGCTGGGTGAGCACGGGACAGTACCGCACCTCGAGGTAACGCACGCCGTCAGCCGCGGCGTCGATCGCGAGTTCGTAGGCGATCCGTTCGAGCGCGGCCTCGGTCTGCATGACGCCCAGCGTCACCTCGAACCGTTCGAGATAGTCCTCGAGGTGCCGCGCGTCGAGCACGTGCATGTAGGCGGCCAACGCCTCCGGTGTCTCGCGCGGCATGGTCACGCCGTAGTCGCGCCCCAATTCGATCAGGGTGCTGGCCCGCACCGACCCGTCGAGGTGGCAGTGCAGTTCTGCCTTGGGAAGTCGGCGCAGCAGCTCGCGGTCCACCGTCGGCGGATTGGTCTGCTCATGCGACCGGCTCACTCGGAGTCCTCTCGCTGTCCACCGCGCACCACACGGTAGATCGCGCCGCCGTGCACGATGGTGTCGCCCGAGAGCGGCAGGCCACGACTGTCGGTCAGCGCGCGCTCCCCCGTGCGCAGCTGCTCGGCGACCGCCCGGTCCCAGCTGGCGACCGCCTCGGCGGCGCTGGCGCCTGGCGCCACATCGACTGGCGCGTTGTTCACGTATACCCGAATGAGCGCTGCTGAGGCACTGTCCATCCTGGAAATCTATCCATCGCCGTAGCCATCGGGGACCCCGCCCACCTCGTTGTGCTGTCGAGAGTTAGCCCGCGAGCGTCGGCCGTCGACGGCGTTGCGCATCGCCCCCCGGTACGGAACCTTTACAGCATTGACCTTTTCTTCTCGTTACAAACCGTCCATCCTCATCGCCACGTGAACGCTTCAGCATCTGCCAGCCGTCCGCCACTTCTCATCGGAATCGCCGGTGGCACCGGTTCAGGAAAGTCCACCGTCGCCCGCAACGTGGCGGCGGCACTTGGCACCGACGCCGTCGCGTTCATCGAAATGGATGCGTATTACCGGGATCTCCACGAGATGCCGCTGGACGATCGCAAACGGCGCAACTTCGACCATCCGGATGCGTTCGATCTTGAGCTACTCACGGCGAACCTGGCGCGGTTGGCGGAAGGCTCGGCAGTCGAGGCCCCGGTCTACGACTTTCGTGCGCACGTCCGCTCCCCCGCAACCCGGCACGTCGCACCAGCCGCCGTCGTGGTGGTGGACGGCATCCTGCTGTTCGCTGAAGAACGGCTGCGGCGCCTGTTCGACGTGAAAGTGTTCGTTGATGCAGATGCCGATGTCCGGCTTGGTCGCCGCATTCGCCGCGACATCGCCGAGCGTGGCCGACAACTCGACGACGTGCTTGATCAGTACTTCACGACAGTCCAGCCCATGCACCTCCAGTTTGTCGAACCGAGCAAGCGCTACGCGGACGTGATCGTGCCGCGCGGGGGACAGAATCTGGTGGCCGTGGAAATGATCGTCGCGAAGATCCTCCGACGCCTCATGGAAGGCTCGCCATGACGACCCCCTCGTCTGACCGCGTTCTTGTTGTTGACGACGAAGCCGACATCGTGGCCCTCGTCGCATATCACCTCGCCAAGTCCGGGTACAAGGTTTCCACCGCCTCTACTGGCGCCGATGCCCTGGCGCTCGCCCGTCAGGAGCGCCCCGCGCTGATCGTGCTGGATCTGATGCTCCCGGGCATGTCCGGCTACGACGTGCTCACGCAGCTGCGCGCCGATGCGTCGCTGCGCGAAACCGCCGTCCTCATGCTCACCGCGCGCCGCGAGGAGGCCGATCGCATTCAGGGTCTCTCCTTGGGTGCGGACGACTACCTCACCAAGCCCTTCTCGCCGCAGGAGCTGGTGCTCCGGGTCGGGGCCATTCTCCGACGCGTCGGCGCGACGCCGAGCGGCAACGACGCGCTGGCCGTCGGGCCAATCCAGATCGATCGGGCAGCCCACCGCGTCACGATCGAAGGCGGTGAGATCGACCTCACGCCCACCGAATACAAGCTGCTCGTCACGCTGGCCGAACGCCGTGGACGGGTACAGGCACGCGGGCACCTGCTCGAGACGGTGTGGGAGGCTGCCCCGGACATCCAGACGCGCACGGTCGACATGCACATCCAGCGCCTGCGGACCAAGCTGGGTCCTGCGGGAGAGCTGATCGAGACCGTACGCGGCTTCGGCTACCGCATTCGAGGCGGGGCGCAGTCGCGCACCGCGTAAGCGTCGTCCTGGGCGAAGCGAAGGACCTGCTTGTCCGCATCGAACGGCACAAGCAGGTCCTTCGCTCCGCTCAGGACGACCACTAGTTTCACCCCGTGCGCCTGATCCCCCGTTTCGTCGCCGGTACCTTGGCCATCGTCGGCGCGCTTGGGGCGGCAGTCATCCTCGCAGGCGACGCGCGCGAACGGCGGGCCGCCCGCGAAGGTGAAGTCGCCCGCCTCGAACGCGAAGCCACCCTCGTCTCGTCCTGGTGGCAGCGTCAACCGACGGCCGGTGGCGGGGTGGCCGAGGAAGCGGCGCGCACGCTCGGCGTTCGCGTCGTCCTGATCGGACGCAATGGCGTTCGTGTCGCAGACTCCGATGCCAGCGGCAGCAACCCGCTCGACGCCGAACGACTCGGGAATCGCCCAGAGGTGGCGGCTGCACTCGCGGGCAACCGTGGAACCGCCGAGCGCGATGATGGGGCCGACGGCCGCCCCAGACTCTACGTCGCCATTCCCGCCTCGGGTGGTGTCGTTCGCCTCGACCGCCCCATCGACGAGATCGCTGCCCCGGTGCGCAATGGCCGCCAGACGCTCGCGGCCACGGCTGCCATCGCCGTCGTGCTCGCCGGGCTCCTCGCCTTCCTCGTGGCCGCGGGGGTGTCCACCCCGATCATTGGCCTGCGCGATACCGCGCGCGCGCTCGCCAGCGGCGATCTCGCACGTCGTCCCGCCCTCGAGGCGCCCGGCGAGGTCGGCGAGCTCGCCAATGCGCTGCATCGCCTTGCGGAGGCGCTCTCGACGCGCGTTGCCGCGCATGCCGCCGAGGACGCGCTCGTCAACGCCACGCTCGAAGCGCTGCATGAAGGGGTCGTTGCGGTCGACGCCCGCGCCAACGTCGTGCGCGTGAACGAGACGGCGCGCCGCCTCCTGGGCACGCGCGATCCGCTCCCCTTCGCTTCCGACCTCCTGCCACGCGACCGGGCGCTCCGCGAGGCCATGAGTGCCGCGCTGGCCGGGGTGCCGACCGACCTCGTCGAAACCACGCTCGGCGACCGGACGCTGGCCTTGGCGGCTCGGCCGCTGGCGCAGGGCGGCGCCGTGCTGGCGGTACTCGATCTCACGGCGCAACGCCGACTCGAAACGATTCGGCGCGATTTCGTCGCCAACGTCTCGCACGAGCTCAAGACGCCGTTGACGGTGGTCAGCGGCTTCGCCGACACGCTGCTGGATCCCGACCTGCCGCCCTCGATTCGCCTGCAGTTCGCCGAAACCATCCGGGCGCATGCGCAGCGGATGCAGCGGATCGTGGACGACTTGCTCGACCTCTCGCGCATCGAGTCGGGAGGTTGGATCCCGAACCCAACCGAGCTCGACCTTGCCGCCCTGGCACCCGACGCCGTCCAGGTCGCCGCCGAAAAGGCCGACCGACAGGGGGTCACGCTCGATATCGCCGTGGAACCGGGGGCCGAGTTGGTGTGGGCCGACGCCACGGCGATGCGGCAGATCCTGTCGAACCTCGCCGACAACGCGGTGCGACACACGACGAGCGGTCGCATCACCGTTTTTGCGGAGCGCTCGGACGGTGGCGTCCTCGTGGGGGTCCGCGACACCGGCAGCGGTATCCCACCCGAGCATCTTGGGCGCATTTTCGAGCGCTTCTACCGGGTCGATCCGGGGCGTTCGCGCGAGCAGGGAGGCACCGGTCTGGGGTTGGCGATCGTCCGGCATCTGGTCGAATCACACGGCGGCCGGGTCCTCGCGGAGTCCGTGGTGGGGGCCGGAACGACGATCAGCTGCTGGTTCCCACCGGCCGTCGGTCGGGCCGCGTGACGGGTTCGTGACAATTCAGTAGGAATTCGGTTACCGAATCGAGAAAGACTTATGGCACCCGGCGAGACGTTGGCTGGGAAGGTTGTATCGTCTCTTTCCGAATTCGGAGCCATGTCGCTCTCTCAGATCATTGTCACGGCGCGCGCCGTTGCTGCTGCGCTCCTCCTTGTCCCCGCGCTGACCGCCGCGCAGGAGACCCCCACGGGCCGTATCGTGGGTCGCGTGGTTGACGCCAAGTCCGGTGCCGGAATCCAGGCGGCCGGTGTGCAGATCGTGGGCACCACCATCGGCACCCAATCCGGCATCGACGGTCGCTTCACGCTGCTGAAGGTCCCGGCCGGCACCGTCACGCTTCAGGTGCGCCGCATCGGCTACAACGCCAAGACGGTGACGGGGCTGCAGCTCGAGGCCGGTGGCGTGCTCGAGCAGAACGTGTCGCTCGACGGCGCGACGGTCCAGTTGCAGGCGACGGTCGTCACCGCCGAGAAGGAGCGCGGTTCGGTGAGTGCCGCGCTCGACCAGCAGCGCAATGCAACGCAGATCGTGAATGCGATCACGTCCGAACAGATCGCCAAGAGCCCGGATGGTGATGCCGCGGCCGCCGTGCAGCGCGTCAGCGGCGTCACGGTGCAGGACGGCAAGTACGTGTTCGTGCGCGGCCTGGGCGAGCGGTACACCACCGCCTCGCTCAATGGCGCGCGCATCCCGAGCCCCGAGCCCGAGCGCAAGGTCGTGCCGCTCGACCTCTTCCCGAGCGGCATTCTGCAGTCGATCACCACGTCCAAGACCTTCACCCCCGACCTGCAGGGCGACTTCAGCGGCGCGCAGGTGGACATCAAGACGCGCGAGTTTCCGGCCAAGCGCCAGTTCACCTACTCGTTCTCGAGCGGGTTCAACGATGCCGCCACCGGCCAGCAGGTGCTGCGGGCACCGCGCCAGGGCGGCGAGTACCTCGCCCTGATCGGCGACAAGCGCAACATGCCGTCGACGCTGCAAGGGGTGAACTTCACCTCCCTCAACCAGCTCGGCGTGAATCGTATCGTGCGGTCGATGACATCGAGCTGGTCGCCGACGCAGGCCACCGGGCTGCCGCAGGGCTCGATGAGCGCGTCCGCCGGCGGCAGCGACCCGATCTTCGGTCAGCCGATCGGGTACCTGCTCTCGGCCTCCTACAGTGCGGCGCAGGAGATCAAGCGGGACCACCGCTTTGCCATTGGCAATGCCGGCGCGGGCGGCACCGTGGTGCCGCAGTCGCAGTATGCGGGCGAGACGGGTCGCGTGAGCGCCCTGTGGGGTGGCATTGCCAACTTCAGCACGCTCCTTGGCACGTCGACGCGGGTCGCCTTCAACAACACGTACTCGAAGACGTCGGACAACGACGCGCACCAGGACGTCGGCTTCAACGAGAACCTCGCGGACACCGTGCGACGCACCACGCTGCGGTACGTCGAGCGGGGCATCTGGTCGTCGCAGCTGGCCGTGGAGCAGCAGGCGGGGAGCCACGCCCTCGACTACTCCGTCACGGGTTCGGGTACGTCGCGCCGCGAACCGGATCGCAGCGACATGGCACACCTCGTGCGCAATGTCGGCGGCGTTCGCTCCTTCCTCCTGCTCGGCTCCGACCTCGACGGCGCGCGCCGGTCGTACTTCGACCTGAGCGAACGGAACATCGCCTTGCAGGTCAATGATCGCTGGGCGATCGGCGATGTCAGCAGCGGCAATGCCGTCAAGTTCGGCGCGTACTTCCGGGGCACCTCGCGCGAGTCGAAGGCGCCGAGCTACAGCATCATCACCACGGGGCTCCAGCCAGCCCCCCTCTCGCTGCCGCTCGAGCAGCTGATCTCGCCGACCTACGCCTGCGACGCGTGCACCAACTTCAACCTGCAGCCGATCGGCCAGGCGGGCGATTACGATGCGAAGGACCGCTTGATTGCGGGGTACATGATGGCGGACTGGGCCCTCGGCAAGCGCACGCGCCTGATCGGCGGCGCGCGGATCGAGAACGCGAACATCGAGGTCAACACCGTCACCCAGTTGGGCGCGCGCTTCAACGCGACGATCCGCAACACCGACCTGCTCCCCTCGCTGGCGCTCAACACCGCGCTCTCGTCCACGCAGAACCTGCGCGTCTCCGTGTCGCAGACGTTGGCCCGCCCGGAGTACCGTGAGCTCTCGCCGGTGCAGTTCCGCGACGTGCTCGGCGGCATCAGCGTGACCGGCAACGCCAACCTGCGTCGTTCGCTGATCCAGAACGCCGACGTGCGCTGGGAGTACTTCCCGTCGTCGTCCGAGGTCTTCAGCCTCGGCGGCTTCGTGAAGCGTTTCGACAGTCCGATCGAGCGCATCGAAGTGCCGAGCTCGGGCGGCGTGAACGCCACCTACGTGAACGCGCAGTCCGCGCTCAACTACGGTCTGGAGCTCGAAGCGCGGACCGGTCTCGGTCGCGTGACCGACGCGCTCGAGGACCTGACCGTGTTCTCGAACGTCACGGTGATGACGAGCAGCATCGACCTGGCCGCCGCCGGCGGTGGCAACCTGTCGAACCCCAACCGCGCGATGGTCGGCCAGGCTCCCTTCGTGGTCAACGCCGGCATCACGTACAACTCGCGCAGCGGACGCACCAGCACGACGCTGCTGTACAACGTCGTCGGACGTCGCATCTTCGCGGCGGGCCTCCTGCCACTCCCGGATGTCTACGAAGAGCCGCGCAACATGGTCGACCTCTCCGTGCGCTTCCCGGTGATGAAGTCCCTGGATGCGCGGTTCGACGCGCGCAACCTGATGGACGCCGAGTACCGCTTCACGCAGGGCACGATCGTGCGTGAAGCGTACCGCGCAGGGCGCGTGGTCTCCGTCGGGCTGTCCTGGCGCCCGTAGCCACTCGATGATCGTGTGGCGCCCGCTCATGCGCGGGCGCCGTACGGTGTGACCGGTCCGTGACGCATCCGTGATTCGATGGGCACACGAATGAGGCTTGTTTCCTCGTAGCCCTTCACACCCGGCTGTTTCCCCATTCCTCGACACTTCATTCGCATGCGCGCCCTACTCCGTTCTCTCCCGATCGCCGCTGTCGCCCTCGCGGCAGCATGCTCTGACTCCTCGACCTCCGGTGGTACGAGCCCGACGACGACCGGCTCGGCGGTGCTCTCCGGCGCGATCACGACCAATCGCACGCTCTCGAAGGACACCACCTACACGCTGAGCGGCTACGTCACGGTCGCCAACGGCGTCATCCTCACGATCCCCGCCGGCACCAAGCTCGTCGGCGATACGTTGATCTCGGGCAGCGCCCTCTTCATTTTGCGCGGCGCACGCATCATCGCGAACGGCACGTCCTCGGAGCCGATCGTCTTCACGTCGGCGCGCTCGGCGGGCAACCGTCGCCCCGGCGACTGGGGTGGCTTGATCCTCGTGGGGAACGCGCGCAACAACCGCAGCGGCACGGTCATCGTCGAAGGGTCGGGTGGCGGCCCGGGCACCGGCACCGTTGGCATTGTCTACACGGGCGGTACCGACGACACGGATAATTCGGGCATCCTGCGCTACGTGCGCGTGGAGTTCGCTGGGTTCGCCGTGGCCCCGGCCGAAGAGCTCAACTCGTTCACGTTCGCCGCGATCGGCAGCGGGACGACCCTCGAGTACCTCCAGTCGATGGCTGGCCTCGACGACTCGTTCGAGTGGTTCGGCGGCACGGTCGACGCGAAGTATCTCGTCTCGTACGAGTCGGGCGACGACCACTTCGACACGTCCGAGGGCTACCGCGGCCGCGTACAGTTCCTGATCGGCCTGCAGACCACCGTCATCGGGCCGACGCCCGGGACGGGTTCGCCATCGCTTGACCCGCAGGGCTTCGAAGTCGACGGCTGCAACGGCACCGGTTGCACGGCTCCGGTGGGCGGCAATGCCCAGAGCTCGGGCGCAACGACCGGCCTCTGGAACATGAACACCTTTGCGAACTTCACGCTCATCGGCCCTGGCGCCGGTGTGCTGCCGGTGAGTCAGGGCATCGGCGCGGTGCTGCGCCGCGGCACGGGCGGCACGTATGTGAACGGTGTGTTCGGCCGCTGGCCGACCCGCGCGCTCACGATCCGCGATTCAACCTCGAACAACCGCCTGCTCGTGGACTCGCTCACCATCAGCAACATCTTCGCGGTTGAGAACGGTGCGAACACCGACCCGGGCAGCGCGACCGAGTTCGGCACGCAGGCCGCGATCGGCGCCAACATCGACTCGGCCGCCGCTGGCGTCACCGCAGCGAGCGTCCTCGGCGCAGGATTCCCCGCTGCCGGTCTCGTGCCGACCGTCGGCACGCTCAACTGGCAGCCCGGTGCAGGCTCGCCGATCGCCACGGGCGGCCTCGCGTCGTTCGCCGGCACGCCGCGCATTGCGGCCCGCGCCGGTTCGTTCATCACGCCGACCGCGTACCGCGGTGCCGTGAGCCCGACGGGTCCGGCGTGGTACTCCGGCTGGACCGTGTACTACCGCAACTAGTCCCGGCCGGAAATCTTTCGGCCTGCGCATCGCGCGGCGGCCGGTGCTCGATTCACGGGCACCGGCCGCTTGCACATTCCCTCCTGCCCGTCCCTTGCCGTGAGCACTCGTACCGCGCTCGGTCTCCTCGCTACGGTCGCGTTGGCCGCCCTCGCCGCGTGCGGCGACTCCGCGCGCACGCGCGATCCCGCACGCGACGCGCTGCCGCTCGACTCCATCCAGGCCGCCCTCGCCACGCAGAAGCCGACGCACGTCGATTCGATCTTCCCCGCGCCGGAAGAAGCGCGGCGCTTCCGTCTCGAAGTCGGCGACTCGACCGACACGCTCCGTCATGCCGCGAACTCCCGGACGCAACTGATCGAGCGCTTCCGGATGGCCGTCGAGAAGAACGACGATGCGGGCCTCCGAAAGCTCGCCGTCGATGCGGCCGAGTTCGGCTCGCTGGTGTACCTCGACAGCCGCTATGCGCGCCCTCCGTACTTTCTCAAACCACAGACGGCGTGGTTCCAGATGAGCGCGAACTCCGACCACGACGCGTCGGTGCTCCTGCGCAATTACGGCGGGCGCCCGTTTCGTATTGCCAGCGTGACCTGTGCCGACACCGTCATCAGCGAGGGGCGGAACCGCCTGTGGGACGGATGCCGCGTGCGCTTCACCGGCGACACCACCAGCGCGCAGCTTTTCGGGGTCATTCTCGAGCGCCAGGGGCGCTTCAAGTTCCTGTCGCTCGCCAACAAGCTGTAGCCGCGCGAGCCCACACAGCGGCGCGGTTGTCCTGCCATTGCCCTATCTTTTGCGTATGAACCGTCTCGTCCCCTCCCGCCTCCTCGGCCTCGTGCTGCTCGGCAGCCTCGCGGCTATCGGCTGCGGTGGGGGGGATGCGTCGTCGCGGTCCGGTGCCGTCGATCTCACGGGCGCAGGCGCCACCTTCCCCTACCCGATCTACTCGCGCTGGTTCTCGGACTACGCGGTGAAGACGGGGGTCAAGATCAACTATCAGAGCATCGGGTCTGGCGGTGGCATTCGGCAGCTGGTTGAGCGCACCGTGGACTTCGGCGCGTCCGAGGCGCCGGTGAGCGATGAGGAGCTCTCCAAGGCCAAGGGGGGCGCCGTGCTGCAACTCCCCTTGGTGGCTGGTGCGGTAGCCATCGTCTATCACCTGCCGGGCATCGGAAGTCCCCTGCGGCTCTCGGGCGACGACGTCGCGGACATCTTCCTCGGTCGCATCACCCGCTGGAACGATCCGCGCATCCAGTCTCTCAACCCGGGCACGGCGCTGCCTGATCAGGCCATTCTGGTGGTGTACCGTGCCGACCCGAGTGGTACCACCTTTGTCCTGAGCGATTATCTCGCTCGCGTCAGCGCGGCGTGGAAGGCGGGCCCCGGCACGGCCAAAGAGCTGCGCTGGCCGGTCGGCCTTGGGGCCAAGGGCAACGAAGGGGTCGCGGGGCAGGTCAAGCAGACCCCCTTCGCCATCGGGTTCGTCGAGCTCGCCTACGCCGAGCAGAATCGGCTCTCGCTCTCGGCGCTCCGCAACAAGAGCGGCGCCTTTGTCGTGCCGTCGGTTCCCGCCATCGCGGCCGCCATCGATGGCGTCCATGCGCGCCTCGCTCCCGGCGATGACTTTCGCGTGTCGGTCGTCGACGCAGACAACGCCGCCGCGTACCCGATCTGCTCGTTCACCTGGATCCTGCTGTACCGCGATCAGGTCGATGCCGAGAAGGGCAAGAAGCTGGCGGACTTCATCCGTTGGGCGCTCCTTTCCGGCCGGGCGGACGCCGAGTCGCTCGACTATGCGCCCCTCCCGCCTCCACTGGCCGCCCGAGTCGAGAAGACGCTGGATCGCCTGACGTTCGGCGCCGCGACGCGATGACGGCGGGACCTGCGGGCAGCGCTCCGAATGCGCTGCGACCCGCCGGACGCGTCACGCGGTGGTCACGCACCACCCTGGGCGACCGGATCTTCGCCCTGATCACCACGTTGTGCGCGCTCGCGGTGCCAACCTTGCTCGCGATCGTCGCGGTCGAAGTGGCGGTGGCCGCCGCGCCGGCATTGCGGAGCACCGGCCTGTCGTTCGTCACGACGAGCGTGTGGGACCCGTCCCGCGGCCAGTTCGGCGCCCTTGGGGCCGCGGTCGGCACCATCGTCACCTCCGTGCTCGCGGTGCTGCTGGCAGGCCCGCTGGCGCTCGGCGTTGCGCTCTTCCTGACCGACTTCGCGACGGAGCGGGTCCGGACCGTCGTCGGCTATCTGGTCGACCTCCTCGCGGCCATACCGAGCATCGTGTACGGCCTGTGGGGCCTGTTCGTGCTGGTGCCGCTGCTCCGTACCGACGTCATGCCCGCCATTCAGGCGCTGCCGTTCATCGGCCAGTGGCGCCTGTTCCAGGGACCCGCCTACGGCACGAGCCTGCTGGCGGGTGCCCTCGTGCTGGCCATCATGATCCTGCCGTACATCGCCGCCGTTGCGCGTGAGGTGCTGGCGGCGGTCCCGCGCGCCCAACGTGAGGCGGCGCTCGGGCTCGGCGCCACGCGCTGGGAAATGGTCCGCGATGCGGTGCTCCCGTGGGCACGCCCGGGCATCATCGGCGGTGTCGTCCTCGGGTTGGGCCGCGCACTCGGCGAGACCATGGCGGTCACGATGGTCGTCGGCAATCGCCATGACCTGCCGTCGTCGCTCTTCGCGCCCGGCTATACCATGGCATCGCTCATCGCCAACGAGTTCAGCGAGGCGTCGGGCGACCTGCATCTCTCGGCGCTCATGGCCGTTGGCGCGCTCCTCCTGATCGTCACCGTGATTGCCAACGCGATCGCGCGGCTGTTGGTCGGCCGCGTCGCCGTGCCGGGAGTCCGGTGAGCGGCCCTCCGGCGGATATCGTCACGATGCGCGCGAGCGGTTCGATGCGCGCGGCAGCCGAGCGCGCCGCCGCATCGGTCGCGCGCCGCCGCGCCGCGAGCCGCGTCATGGAGCTGCTCGTGTGGGCCAGCGTGGTGCTCGCGCTGCTGCCGCTGGCCGCAATCCTGGGCTATCTCGCGGTGCGGGGGATCGGTGCGCTGTCGATCGACTTCTTCACGCAACTGCCGGCTCCGGTCGGGCAGCCGGGTGGCGGCGTGGCCAATGCGATCGTCGGCAGTGCGGTGCTCGTCTGCGGCGCGGCGGTCATCGGACTGCCCTTGGGTGTCGGCGCGGGGGTCCACTTGGCCGAGCAGCCGGCCACGCGGCTGAGCCGCACCGTGCGCTTTCTGGCGGACGTGCTCAACGGCGTCCCATCGATCATTTTCGGAATCTTCGCCTGGCAGTTTGTCGTGCGCCCGATGGGTCGCTTCAGCGCGCTGGCCGGCATGGTGGCCCTCGCGGCCATCATGCTCCCGCTGGTCACGCGGACCACCGAGGAGATCGTGCGGACGGTGCCCCCACGCCTGCGAGAGGCCGCGCTGGCCCTCGGCTACCCGCGCTGGGCCGCGTCGGTGCTGGTCGTGCTGCGGACCGCGTTGCCCGGCGTGGTGACCGGTGCGTTGGTGGCCGTTGCGCGGGTCGCCGGCGAGTCGGCCCCGCTCCTCTTCACTGCCTTCGGCAATCCGTTCTGGTCGGTGTCGGTCGACGCGCCCATCGCCGCGCTTCCGCTGCAGGTCTTCGCGTTCGCCAACTCGCCGTACGACAGCTGGCATGCGCAGGCCTGGGCCGCATCGCTCACGCTCATCGCGCTCGTCGTGGTGATCACGTTGGCGGCGCGGTTCGCCACGCGGCATGTGGGGCGTCGTGGCAACCGCTGAGCATCGCGTGGCCGCGGCCGTCGTGCTGGAAGCGCGGGGGCTCTCGGCCTGGTTCGGTGGACGGCAGGCGCTCTTCGACGTCTCGTTGGGGTTCGACGATCGCGCCGTGACCGCGATCATCGGGCCGTCGGGGTGCGGCAAGTCGACGCTGCTGCGCTGCCTCAACCGGCTGCACGAGACGGTGCCTGCGGCGCACGCCACGGGAAGCGTGCAGCTGGACGGCGTCGAAGTCATGTCACGCGACGTGGACCCCGTCCGGCTCCGTCGCGTCGTCGGCTTCGTCGGGCAGCAGCCCGCCCCCTTTCCGGCGCTCTCCATACGCGGCAACGTGGCCGCCGGCGCGCGCATCACCGGCGCCCTCCCCGCAGACGAGGACGCCATCGTCGAGCGGGCGCTGGTGCAGGCAGCGCTCTGGGACGAGGTGAAGGACCGCCTCGGCGCGTCACCCGGAGCCCTCTCCGTCGGCCAGCAACAGCGCCTCTGCATTGCGCGCGCCCTCGCGGCAGGACCGCGCGTGCTCTGTCTCGACGAGCCGACCGCGGCGCTCGATCCGCTCAACGTGCAGCGCATCGAGGAACTGCTGTACGATCTCTCGCGCGACGTGGCGGTGATCGTCGTGACGCACAACATGCAACAGGCCGCGCGCATCGCGGCGCGTACGGCCTTTCTCCTCGATGGACGGGTCGTCGAGGTGGCGCCCTCCGAGACGCTCTTCACGACCCCCTCGGACCCGCGCACCGAGGCCTGGTTGACCGGGCGGTTCGGATGAGCGCCTCCCCCTCCCCGACCGGCGCGCTCCGCGCCCGACGGTTCTCGTACTGGTACGGCCGGGCGCAGGCGCTGCACGAGCTCTCGCTCGACGTCGCACCGCGCGCCGTCACCGCCATCATCGGCCCCTCCGGCAGCGGCAAGTCCACCTTCCTGCGCGCCATCAACCGGATGAACGAACTCGTCCCTGGCGCGCGCCACGAGGGGGAACTCACGCTCGACGGCGACGACGTGCACGCGCCGGGGCAGGATGTGGTGGCCCTCCGGCAGCGCGTGGGCATGGTCTTCCAGCAGTGGAATCCCTTCCCCCGTTCCGTCCGTGACAATGTCACGTACGGCCCACGGCTCACGACCCGACTGACCGCTCCCGAGCAGGACGCGCTCGTGGAAGAGGCGCTGCGGCGCGCCGCCCTGTGGGACGAGGTCAAGGACCGCCTCGACCAGAGTGCTCTCGCCCTCTCCGGCGGGCAGCAGCAACGCCTCTGCATTGCCCGTGCGCTGGCCAACCGTCCCGAGGTCTTGCTGCTCGACGAGCCGACGTCGGCCCTCGACCCGGTGGCGACGCGCAAGATCGAGGAGTTGCTCTATGCGTTGAAGCGCGATCTCACCATTATTCTGGTGACGCACAATCTCCAGCAGGCAGCGCGCGCCGCCGATGTGACCGCCTTCCTCGACGCGGGCCGCCTGGTGGAGATGGATACGTCGGAGCGGCTCTTCACGCGCCCCGCCGATCCGCGTACCGAGGCCTACATCACGGGGAGGTTCGGGTGAGCACGTCCGGTGTCAACGTCGGGTTCCGTCACTTCCACGATCAGCTGGGCGTCCTGCGCCAGCGGCTGCTCGACATGTCCGAGCGCGCCGAATCACTGGTGGCGCTCTCGGTCGAGTCGCTGCTGCAGCGCGACCGTGGCAAGGCCGAGGCCGTGATCAATGGCGACACCGAAGTGGACAACCTGGAGCTCGAAGTCGAGGCGCTCGCCGTCAACCTGCTCGCGCTGCAGCAGCCGATGGCGCGCGATCTCCGCTTCATCATCGCCGCCATCAAGGTGTCGAGCGATCTGGAGCGCGTCGGCGATCACGCGGTCAATATTGCGCAGTGCACCGAGCGCCTGCTCGCCACGCCGATGACGATCACCCCTGCGCCCGAGCTGGAGGACATGGCGCGCCGCGCGCGTTCGATGCTCTCCGATGCCCTCGATGCGCTCGTGCGCGGCGACGGCGCCCTCGGTCGCGAGGTCTGTCGACGGGACGATCAGGTCGATGCGCTGCACAACTCGCTCTTCCGCATCCTGATCACCCACATGATGGGCGATGCCCGCACCATCACCCCCGGGCTCGAACTGCTGCTCGTGAGCCGCAACCTCGAGCGCGTCGCCGACCTCGCTACCAATATCGGCGAAGACGCCGTCTTCCTCGCCGAGGGCAAGTCGATCAAGCATCGCAGCGAACAGGTGGAGCAGATCGACTCCCCGCGTCGACTGGTCGTCGACGGCTGATGGCCACCATCGTCCGCGGGTCGCCGGCCGTCGACACCTCGTCGCGCCCCTATCGCGATGACGGCGAGAAGCGCATCGCGGCCATCGACATCGGCTCCAACTCGATCCGCCAGATCGTCGCGGACGTGAGCCCGAGCGGGGCCATTCGCGTCGTCGATGAAATGAAGGCCGCGCCGCGCCTCGGGGCCGGCCTCGCCAAGTCCGGACGACTGGATCCCGCCTCGATCCTCGCCGCCACGGATGCCGTCACGCGCATGGTGACGCTCGCGCGACACTTGGGTGTCAAGCGCGTCGAAGCCGTGGCCACGAGCGCCGTGCGTGACGCCGAAAACGGGCTCGACTTCGTGGAGGCGGTCAAGAAGGCGATCGGTCTCCGGGTCAAGCTGCTCAAGGGCGAGGAGGAGGCACGCCTCTCGTGGGTGAGTGCGATCGCGCACTTCGATCTGGGAACGGGGCGCGCCGTGGTCATGGACATCGGCGGCGGTTCGCTGGAGCTCGCCCTGTCCGCGGACGGCTTGCTCGAACGCCTGGTCAGCGTGCCCTTCGGCACGATCCGCATGAGCGAGAAGTTCCTGCGCCCCGACGCGACCTTCAAGCGCGTGCGCCGGCTGCGCAAGTTCGTGCGCGACGACATCCGCGACATTCTGCCGGTGCGCGACTGGCGTGGGGCCCGCGTGATCGGCTCCGGCGGCACCTTCACCAACCTGGCGGGGATGCTCCTCGCGCGGCAGGGCGTGCCCAAGGCGCGCACCGTGCACGGCACCCGCATCGTGCGCGAGGATCTGGAGCACCTCCTCGACACGCTGCAGCAGATGAGCGCCGACGAACGCTCGCAGGTGCCGGGACTCAACCCCGCGCGTGCGGACATCATCGTGGCCGGCCTCGCCGTCGTGGCCGAGGTGATGGCGCGACTCGAGTCGCGCGCCCTCTTCTGCAGCGCGTACGGAATCCGCGAGGGGCTGCTCCTCGAGACGGCCAAGGTGAGCCCCTCGGTCACCGACCCCGGCGAGGCGCGCGAGCGATCCGTCCGCGAATTCGCCGAGCGGTGCCGCTACGAGGCGCCCCATGCCCGACAGGTGCAACGACTCGCGTTGCAACTCTTCGACGCCATCGGCGCGCGTCTGGGCTGTGAGCCGGGCGACCGGCAGGTACTCTCCGATGCCGCCCTGCTGCACGACATCGGCTACCACATCAACTACGACAAGCACCACAAGCACTCGTATCACCTGATCCTGCACGCCGACCTGCTCGGCATGACGCCGTCGGAACAGGTGGCGGTGGCCAACATCGCCCGCTACCACCGCGGTTCGCCGCCCAAGAAGTCGCACGACAACCTGGCCGGGCTCACCTCGGAGATGCGCAAGCAGATCCGTCGCCTCTCGGCCATCCTGCGCCTGGCCGATGGCTTCGATCGAGGTCACGTCGGCGGTGTCGCCGACGTGAAAGTGCGCTGGCTGCAGCGCGCCATTCGCGTGCACGCCACGCCGGTGCCGCGTGCGGTGCTCCGGCTCGAACTGTGGGGTGCGGCGCGGAAGGCCGCCATGCTCGCCGAGCTGGCAGGGGTACCGGTGGAAGTGCTGGGACCCGACGGGAAGGTCGTCGAAGTGCTCACCGACGACGGCGACGGGGATTAGCGATCAGCGCGTCGCGCTGCTGCGCGGCGCACGGCCTCACCCCATCCGTGGCGTCCGGGTCCGCTTCTTCTTGACCGTCGACGTGTTCGCCGGTGGCGCATCGACAATCGCCTGCATCGACCCGCTCGCGCGCGCCATCCCCCAGCTCTCGCGCAGCAGCGCCAGATGCGTGCCGCGCTCCATCTCCCCCGGCGCCGGGACCCGCTGCACGTAGGAACCGTCCGGCTTGAGCTCCCACGCCTGGCGATTGTCGGCGAGGCACACATCGAGCACGCGCTTCAGGCGCGCATGGTGCGCAGGATCCTCGACGGGCACGATCACCTCGACGCGCCGGTCGAGGTTGCGCGGCATCCAGTCGGCCGAGCCGATGTAATACTCCCCCGCCCCCTCGTTGTGGAAATACCAGACGCGCGAGTGCTCGAGGAAGCGCCCGATCACCGAGATGACGCGGATGTTCTCGCTCGTGCCGGGAATGCCGGGACGCAAGCAGCAGATGCCGCGGATCACGAGGTCGATCTGCACGCCGGCGTGACCCGCCCGGTACAGCGCGTCGATGATGTCCACGTCGACCAGCGCATTCATCTTCGCGGTGATGCGCGCCGGCTTCCCCGCCTGCGCATTGGCCGTCTCGCGCGCAATCAGCTCCACGAACCGGTTGCGCATGTTGGCCGGCGCCACGAGCAGCTTGCGATACAACCGCTGGCGGCTGTACCCGGTGAGCAGGTTGAACAGGTCGGTGAGGTCGGCCCCCAGCGACGGCGAACAGCTGAACAGCCCGATGTCGGTGTAGAAGCGCGCCGTCTTGCCGTTGTAGTTGCCGGTCCCGATGTGCACGTAGCGCCGGATCCCCTCGGGCTCGCGCCGCACCACGAGGGCGATCTTCGAATGCGTCTTGAGCCCCGGCAGCCCGTATGTCACGTGCACGCCGTATGACTCCAGCGTGCGCGCCCAGGTGATGTTGTTGGCCTCGTCGAAGCGCGCCTGCAGCTCCACCAGCACGGCCACCTGCTTGCCCGCCTGCGCCGCTTCGGTGAGCGCGCGCACGATCGCCGTCTCGCCGCTCGTGCGATAGAGCGTCAGCTTGATCGCGAGCACGTTCGGGTCGGCCGCCGCTTCCTCCAGGAACCGCTCCACCGTCCCCTGGAACGAATCGAACGGGTGATGCACGAGCAGGTCGCGCTCGCGGATCACGTCGAAGATCGACTTGGTCTCGTCGCGCACTTCGACCGGCGTCACCGGCGAGAACGGCGCGTCGTGCAACTCGCTCAGGTCGATCATCGCGAGCGCCATCAGGTCGCCCAGCTCGAGCAACGGCCCTGCATCCTGCACGTCGCGCGGCCCGAGCGGGGCCACCGGATCGTTCAGGTCGTGCAGTTCGTCGGCCAGCAGCGTGCGCAGCTCGGCCGGCATCCCGTCCTGCACCTCCAGGCGGACCACCTCGCCGAATCGGCGGCGAAACACCTGCTCCTCGATCGTCGCCAGCAGGTCCTCGTTCTCTTCGATCGATCCCAGGTCGAGGTCCGAATAGCGCGTCACGCGGAACGCATGCCACCCCAGGATTTCCATCCCGGGGAAGAGTGCGCTCAGGTTGGCGCCGATCACCTCTTCGAGCGGCACGAACTGGTGCGGACGGCCGAAGCTCACCCACCGCGGCAAGCTCTTGGGCACCTTCACGCGCGCGAACTGCTCCGAGCCGTTGTCCGGGTCACGAAGCCGCACCGCCAACGACAGCGAGAGGTTCGAGATGTACGGGAACGGGTGCCCAGGATCGACCGCGAGCGGCGTCAGCACCGGAAAGACCTGCGACTCGAAGAACTGGTCGACCGTCGCCCACTCGCTGCTGGTGAGCTCCGACATCGCCACCAGTCGGACACCCAGCGCCGACAACCTCGGCAGGATCAGCTGATGCAGGCACTCGCGCTGTCGAGCCGACAGCTCGGCCACGCGCAGATGGATCCGGTCGAGCGCTTCTTGCGGCGAGATCCCGTCCGGGCCCGCGATCTGCACGCCAGCAGCCACCTGACGCCGCAGTCCCGCCACCCGGACCATGAAGAACTCGTCCAGGTTCGTGCTGAAGATCGACAGGAACTTGAGCCGCTCCAGCAGCGGCGTGCGATCGTCAATCGCCTCGTGCAACACCCGCGCGTTGAACTCGAGCCACGAGAGCTCGCGGTTCAGGTAGAGAGCGGGGGTTGGGTAGCTGTCGGTAGTCACGTGAGCGTCCGGGAGCCTATAGACGACGAGACGCCCGTGGAGGCCGCGGACGTCATCAATCGCCTGACTCTCAATGTTTAGCGCATTTCGCTCGAAAACGGCAGTCCGCGAACGAGGGATATTCGTTACAAAACGACATCATGTTTGTAACATTGCCCGTCGGGTTCACTGCCTGACGCGCCACGGAACGTGGGGTCGCTGCAGCACTACAGCGGGTGAATCGCCTGGATCGCGAGGTAGAACAGCGACGCCATGATCGCCGAGGCGGGAATCGTCAGCACCCACGCCCACACGATGCTGCCCGCAATCCCCCACCGCACGGCGCGCAGGCGAGAACTCGCCCCCACGCCCACGATCGACCCCGTCATCGTGTGCGTCGTACTCACGGGAATCCCGAACAAGGACGCCGTGAAGATCACGAGCGCGCCACCGGTTTCTGCGCAGAAGCCCCCCACCGGGCGCAGGCGCGTGATGCGCGAGCCCATCGTGTGCACGATGCGCCAGCCGCCGAACAGGGTGCCAAGCGAGATCGCCGAGTACGCGCAGACCTCGACCCAGACCGGAATCACCTTGGTATCGGGCACGTAGAGGAAGCGCGCCCAGCCCGTCTCGTTCGCGAACTGCGGAGCCACCGACACGAGGAGCCCGACGATGATGCCCATCGTCTTCTGCGCATCGTTGCCGCCATGCGAGAGCGACAGCATCGCCGATGAGGCCAGCTGTCCCGGGCGGAACCAGCGGTCGACCTTCCCGGGCGACGCGTTCTTGAACAGGTTGAGCACCAGCACCATCAGCCCGAAACCGAAGAGCGAGCCGAGCAGCGGGGATACCACGATGGCGGCCACGGTCTGCAGCCACTTGCTCGCAGCGCCCGTGGTGAGCGACGCCAAGCCGGCCTTCGCAATGCCCGCCCCCGCCAACCCGCCGATCAGCGCGTGGGATGAGCTCGACGGGATGCCGTACCACCAGGTGATGAGGTTCCAGGCGATCGCACCGAGCAGGGCCCCGACCATCAGGTTGGGGGTGACGATCGCCGGATCGACGAAACCACTGGCGACCGCCTTGGCGACGGCCCCCTTCATCACCAGCAGCGCGGAAAAATTGAAGAAGGCGGCCCAGCAGACGGCCGCGAAGGGCGACAGCACGCGCGTGCCGACGATGGTCGCGATCGAGTTGGCCGAATCGTGGAAGCCGTTGATGAAGTCAAAGGCCAGCGCGATGACCACGATCGCGAGGACGTACGTGACCACGGGATCAGCTGTTCTTGAGCGAAATACTCTCGAGAACGTTCGATACGTCCTCGGTCTCGTCGATCGCCGACTCGATGGTGTCGTACAGGTCCTTCCACTTGATCACCTCGAGCGGATCGGCGCCCGGGCTGAACAAGGCCGCGATGGCCTCGCCGTAGATCTGGTCGCCCTCTTCCTCGAGCCGCTTGACCTCGTCGCCGGCAGCGGTCACCGATTGACGCTTGGTCATGTCGGTCACGGCGCGCTCGATCACGATGGCGGCCCGGTTGAGGATGTCGGCGAGTCGATGCGCCGGCTCCCGGATCTCGGTCACGCGAAACAACTTGGCGCGCCGGGCCGTCCCGTCCACCAGGTCGATCACGTTGTCGAGGCGGTAGGCGAGCAGATGGATGTCCTCGCGGTCCATCGGCGTCACGAAGCTCTTGTCGAGGCGCGCAATCACCTGGCGCGTCAACTCGTCGGCCTCGTGCTCGATCGCCTTGATCTGGTCCACGAATTCGTTCAGCCGCTGCGGCTGCACGAACATCTCGGAGAGCAGCTTGGTCGAGTTGGTCATCCGGCGCGCCAACTCGCCGAACAACTGGAAAAAACCTTCGTCGCGGGGGATCAGGCGCACAGGAGTCCGGACTCGCTCAGCGTTGGAAGACGCGCGGAAAGCTACGGGTGGCGGCGGTTCGTCACCGGAACCCACCGGCGTCGTGACGCGGCCGTTACGGAGGCGTTCACACCGTGGAAGCTACCGCGTGAGCCGCACCTGCGCTCGTCACCCGCCCCGTGCTCGAGCCCCACGCGGCCGAGATGGCAGAATTGCGCGGGCCGGCGTACTCTCCCGCCACGCCACGTCCCCCACGACTCTGCCCCGCTCCGCCATGCCGCGTCTGACCGCACTCGCCGCCGTCCTGCTGCTCCCGCTTGCTGCCAGCGCACAGCGCGCGTCGGGCTTCTCGCTCGCCCAGCTCAAGGGATACCCCGTGCCAAGCGAGTTGGCGGCCGCGAGTCGCGCCAACCGGATCGCGTGGGCGGTCGATGAGCGCGGACGTCGCAACGTCTACGTCGCCGAAGGCCCCGACTATCGCCCGCGCATGGTGACCGCCTACACGGTCGACGACGGACAGGAGTTGACGTCGGTGCAGCTCTCCGCCGACGGGCAATGGGTGGTCTTCGCGCGCGGCGGCGAGCACTCGGCCAACTGGGAGGCGCCCGCGCCCAATCCGCGCTCCATGCCCTCGGCGCCGCGCGTGCAGCTCCTCGCCGTCCCGTTCTCCGGGGGCGCCGTGACCTGGCTCGCCGATGGCGACGAACCACGCCTCTCGCCACGCGGCGATCTCGTCGCCTTCGAGCGCGATCGCGCCATCTGGATCGTCCCCGTCGACGGCCGCGCGCCGGCCAAACGCGTGGTCAGCGCCAGCGGCACGGCGGGCGACATCACCTGGTCGCCCGACGGATCACGGATCGCGTTCATCTCGGATCGCGGCGACCACGCCTTCATCGGAATCTTTTCTGACAGCCTGACACCGATTCGCTGGATCGCCCCATCGACGTCCCGTGATGGGTCGCCCCGGTGGTCTCCCGACGGATCGCGCCTCGTGTTCACGCGCCGCCCGGGCGTCGGCGGTGCCCCCGACTCGGCACTCGTGCCCCGCCATCAGCCGTGGAGCCTGTGGGTGGCCGACGCGGCCACGGGGTACGGACGGGCGCTGTGGACCGCGCCGCGTACGTTGCGCGGCGGCGTGCCGGGCACGCATGGTGGAGCGAACCTGCACTGGGCGGCAGGCGATCGCATCGTGTTCTTGAACGAGACCGACGGCTGGCCACACCTGTACGCGCTCCCGGCCGCCGGCGGCACCCCGATGCTGCTCACCCCTGGCCGTTTCATGGTCGAGCACGTCACGATGAGCCCCGACGGGCAGTTCCTCGTGGCGTCGGCCAACACCGGACCCGACGCGCACGATCTGAACCGGCGGCATCTGCTCAAGATCCCGGTCGACCGGGCCGCCGCGCAGCTCCTGACCCCGGGTTCGGGCCTCGAGTGGATGCCCGTGGTCGTGGGAGACGGCACCACCATCGCGGCCTTCAGTGCCACGGCTGCGCGGCCAGCCGTGGCGATGGTCCTGGGCAGCGACGGCAGCGCCCCGCGACTGATCGGGGACGCCACCGTACCCCCCGACTTTCCCGCAGCGCAGTTGGTGACCCCCGAGCCGATCACCTTCGGGTCCACCAACGGGTTCTCCGTACACGGACAGCTCTTTCGTCCCGCAGCGGCAGGCAAGCGACCCGCGGTGATCTTCGTGCACGGAGGCCCGCCGCGACAGATGCTCCTCGGCTGGCACTACTCCGACTACTACGCCAACACGTATGCCGTGAACCAGTACCTCGCGAGTCGTGGCTTCGTCGTGCTGTCGGTCAACTATCGCTTGGGCATCGGGTACGGCCGCGACTTCCAGCGCCCCGCACGCGCCGGCATGTCAGGCGCGTCGGAGTACGACGACGTCGTGGCAGCCGCCAAGTGGCTCGCATCGCGCACGGACGTGGACCCGGCGCGCATCGGGATCTGGGGCGGATCCTACGGCGGATTCCTGACCGCGATGGCCTTGGGCCGCGACTCGAAGCGCTTTGCGGCCGGTGTCGATGTGCATGGCGTGCACGACTGGACGGGCGAACGGGCGCGCGGACTGTTGCTGGTGGATCGCGTCGAGCAGATCCCCGACAAGGACCGCGCGATCGCCGTCGCACGTGCGTCGTCCCCGATCAATCACGTGAAGAGCTGGACGAGTCCGGTGCTGCTCATCCATGGTGACGATGATCGCAACGTCCGCTTCTCGCAGACGGTCGACCTGGTGCAGCGCCTGTCCAAGCGCGGCGTGGAGTTCGAGGAGCTGGTGATCCCCGACGAGACGCATCACTTCATGAAGCACGCGAACAGCGTGCGCGCCGACTCCGCGACGGCGGCCTACCTGGAGAAGAAGCTCAAGCCCTGACGTCGGCGTGAGCGCAGCGAAGGACCTGCTTCGCCCGCGCTGTCGTCCTGAGCGCAGCGAAGGACCTGCTTCTCACGCGCTGTCGTCCTGAGCGCAGCGAAGGACCTGCTTCGCCCGCGCTGTCGTCCTGAGCGCAGCGAAGGACCTGCTTCTCCCGTCCTGCTTGCCACCGCCTCCCCCCACGCGCCCTCACGCGCGCGTCACCGCCGGATTGCTTCAGGACGCGATGCGGCACCGCCAGGGCTGGGGCGTGGCAAGCGGGTGCCGCCTGGGAGCGACAAGCAGGTCCTTCGCTGCGCTCAGGACGACACGGACGCGCTCACGACGACACCACGGCGTGCACCCCGGTCGTTCGACGCTCCACGCGTACTTCGTCCTCGAACAGGCGCACCAGCAGCACGCCGGCAACGAACCCTCCCACGTGGGCCCACACCGCGACGCCGCCCGACACCTCGCTCCGGAGCGGGCCCAGCTGCGCGAACGCCTGCGCCAGCTGGAGAAAGAACCAGTACAGCAGCACCAGCCAGGCGCGCACCGGCACGATGAAGATCACGAACAGCATGTTCACCCGCACCATCGGATACAACACGAGGTACGCCCCCATGACACCGCTGATCGCTCCGCTGGCGCCGACGGTGGGAACGGGCGAGCGCGGCCCCGACGCGACCTGCGCCGCCGCGGCGACCAACCCGCACACGATGTAGAAGGCCAGGTACCGCCGCCGCCCCATGCTGTCTTCCACCGCGCCGCCGAACACCCACAGAAAAAGCAGGTTGCCGAGCAGGTGGCCCCAGCTCCCGTGGAGAAAGATCGCGATCAACGGCGTGAACCAGTTGATCCACTGGTCATCGATCACGCAGGCCATGCCATGACCCATCGGGATGTACACCCCGACGGCGGTCTTGTGGGTCACCTCGCCCGGCACCATGCCGTAGTCGCACACGCTCGCCGCGAGCGACACCGGATTGAGCCCCGCGCCCTGCACCAACACCCAGACGAGTACCGTGACCGCGATCAAGCCGATCGTGATCACGGGCAGCCGCCCCGAGTCGTGTTCGTCGCCGAGTGGAATCATGCCGAGTAGAAACTAATATGGCCGATCTCTGCCAAAGTGACTGTCACATTGGCATTTCGTATCCCCTTTTGCCGCATCATCTTACGCCAAAGCGGCGCGAAACAGCGGTCCCGAGCTTGCGTATGGAGTACCCGCGGGCGTCGGACTTGGGTCCGCGCAGCGTTCTCGTCCCAACCGACCGCGGGTAGGCGGCTTCGGTCCACTTCCTGGAGATTGCAGCGATGGCTGACAAGGTGATCGGCATTGACCTCGGCACGACCAACTCGGTCGTGGCCGTCATGGAGGGGGGCGACCCCGTCGTGATCCCCAACGCCGAAGGGGGGCGCACGACCCCGTCGGTCGTCGCATTCACGAAGGACGGTGAGCGGCTGGTTGGCCAGATCGCCAAGCGGCAGGCGGTCACGAACCCGCACAACACGATCTTCTCCATCAAGCGCTTCATGGGGCGCAAGATGCATGAGGTCGCCGAGGAGGCGACGCGCATCCCGTACACCATCGCGGGCGGCGCCAAGGATCTCGCGGCCGTCGAGATTCAGGGCAAGCGGTACACGCCGCCCGAAATCTCGGCCATGATCCTGCAGAAGATGAAGCAGACCGCCGAGGACTACCTCGGCCACGGCGTGAGCAAGGCCGTGATCACCGTCCCCGCGTACTTCAACGACTCGCAGCGCCAGGCGACCAAGGATGCCGGCCGCATCGCGGGGCTCGAGGTGCTGCGCATCATCAACGAGCCGACGGCGGCGGCGCTGGCGTATGGCCTCGACAAGAAGAAGGACGAGAAGGTGGCCGTGTTCGACCAGGGCGGCGGCACGTACGACATCTCCGTCCTCGAGCTGTATGACGTCGATGGATCGCGCCAGTTCGAGGTGAAGTCCACGAACGGCGACACGCACCTGGGCGGCGACGACTTCGACCAGCGCGTCATCGACTGGCTCGTGGCCGAGTTCAAGCGCGATCAGGGGATCGACCTGTCGAAGGACGCGATGGCGCTCCAGCGCCTCAAGGAAGGCGGCGAGAAGGCCAAGATGGAACTGTCGTCGACCACGACGACCGACATCAACCTGCCGTTCATCACGGCCGACCAGTCGGGCCCGAAGCACCTCAATTACACGCTCTCGCGTGCCAAGTTCGAGTCGCTGGTCGACGACCTGATCACGCGCACCCTCGAGCCCATGAAGAAGGCGCTCGCGGATGCGGGGCTCAAGCCGACGGACATCGACGAGGTGCTCCTCGTTGGCGGCTCGACGCGCATCCCGAAGATCCAGGAGAAGGTGAAGGAGTTCTTCGGTAAGGAGCCGAACAAGGGGGTCAACCCGGACGAGGTCGTCGCGATCGGCGCGGCCGTCCAGGGCGCCGTGCTCACGGGTGAGCAGAAGGATGTCCTTCTCCTCGACGTCACGCCGCTCTCGCTCGGCATCGAGACGATGGGGGGCGTGATGACGACGCTCATTCCGCGCAACACGACCATCCCGACCAAGAAGACCGAGACCTTCTCGACGGCCGACGACAACCAGACGCAGGTCGAGATCCACGTGCTGCAGGGCGAACGTCCGCAGGCGCTGCACAACAAGACGATCGGCAAGTTCCAGCTCACCGGCATTCCGCCCGCACCGCGCGGCATGCCGCAGGTCGAGGTCACCTTCGACATCGACGCCAACGGCATTCTGCACGTGACGGCCAAGGACAAGGCCACCGCCCGCGAGCAGAAGATTCGCGTCGAGGCGTCCAGCGGCATCTCCGACGCCGAGATCAAGCGCATGGTCGACGAAGCCGAAGCCAACGCGGCCGATGACACGCGCAAGCGCGAGGAGATCGACACCCGCAACCGGCTCGACGCGCTGACGTACGAAGTCGAGAAGAATTCCAAGGAGTGGTCGGAGAAGCTGCCGTCGGACGTGAAGGGGCGGCTCGATGCGGCCGTGGAACGGGCCCGCAAGGCTGGCCGCGGCGACGACATGACCGAGATCCGCTCGGCGCAGGAAGAACTCAACCAGGCCTTCCAGGCCGCCGGCAAGAGCTTCTACGACGCGCAGGGTGCCAGCAGCGGCCCCGCCGCCAGCCCGCCGCCACCGGAGCCGTCGGCCCCCGCCTCGGCCGGCAAGGACGACGTGGTGGAAGCCGACTACGAGATCGTGGACGACAAGAAGTAACGACGCCGCGGTAGCAACCCTCGGACACGGCGTTGGTGACGAAACCAGCGCCGTGTTTCATGTGTATACTCAGCAGCAGCATCGGTCCCTACGAACGATTCGCCACCCGGAGTCCCTCGCATGTCTTCGTCCCGCATCAAGTTCGCCGCCGGCGTGACCGCCGCCTTCGTCGGTGGCGTCCTCTTCGCCTCCTCCCTCGATCTCGTGCCCTGGGGCCATGCCCAGTCCAGCGGCACGTCGCGGAGCCGTGCGCGCGAGATTCCCGAAGCCAAGGGACTCGCGGATCAGGGCAACGCCTTCGTGGCCATCGCGGAACGCGTGACCCCCGCCGTCGTGGCCATTCGCGCCGAGCGGGATCCGCGCAAGGCCGCCCAGCAGCGTCCGCAGCGCCGCGGACAGCAGCAGGTGCCGCCGGGACTCGAAGACTTCTTCGAGCAGTTCCAGCAGCGCGGACAGGCGCAGCCGCAGGAATCGAGCGGGTCCGGGTTCATCGTCTCGGGCGATGGGTACATCCTGACCAACAATCACGTGGTCGAAGGGGCTGACCGCCTGACGGTCGCGCTGACGGACCATCGCACCTTCAAGGGGACCGTGGTCGGCCGCGACCCGACCACCGACGTGGCCGTGATCAAGATCGAGGGCAACAACTTGCCCACGGTGCCATTCGGCGAGGACGAGCGCACGCGCATCGGAGAGTGGGTGCTGGCCATCGGCAATCCGCTCGGGCTCGACTTCACGGTCACCGCGGGCATCGTCAGCGCGAAGGGGCGCAGCAACGAGCTGGGCCCCGTCCGCACCCAGTATCAGATCTCCGACTTCATCCAGACGGACGCGGCGATCAACCCTGGCAACTCCGGCGGCCCGCTGGTGAACGTGCGCGGCGAAGTCATCGGCATCAACTCGATGATTGCGAGCCAGACGGGCTTCTATTCCGGCTACGGGTTCGCGATCCCGATCTCGCTCGCGAAGAACGTGATGGACGACATCATCAAGCATGGCCGCGTGCGCCGGGCCATCATCGGCGTGGCGATCAATGACGTCACGCCGGCCGACGCTGCCGTGGCGGGACTCAAGGAGATCCGTGGCGCGAAGGTGGGGTCGTACAGCAACGACGATTCGCCCGCGAAGAAGGCCGGCATCGAGGAAGGCGACATCATCGTTCGCGTCGACGGCAAGGACGTCGACAAGGTGAGCACGCTCCAGCGCATCGTCCGCTCGCACGAGCCCGGCGAGGTGATCGACGTGGATGTCATGCGCTACGGGACGCGGAAGTCGTACAAGATCAAGCTGGCCGAGGCGCCATCCGACCCGCAGGTGGCCTCGGCTGCGCGCGGCGAAGTCCCTGACTCGGAGGGCACGGCGAGCGCGTCGGCCGACAAACTCGGGATCGTGGTCGAACCGCTGCCGGCCGACTTCGTCCAGGCGAACAATGTGCCGGCCGACCGTCGCGGGCTTCGCGTCACCAAGGTGAACCCGGGTGGCCCGGCCTGGCGTGCGCTCGGGCAGAACGACATCATCTTCGGCATCACCTTCCCGGCCAAGCGTGCGATCCGGTCCGTGGCGGACCTGCAGGCGGTGCTCAAGGGACTCAAGGACGGTGACTACCTGGGACTGCAGGTGCTGGGCATCTTCCCGAACGCCGATGGCTCGGTGACGCAGCAGACGCGCATCGTGAACGTCAAGGTGGGGAGCGAGTAGCGAGCGACGGGTTGACGCCGCCCGTCGCTCCGCACAGCCTTCGTGGTGTGCAGGCGAGCGTGGCGGAACTGGCAGACGCGCGGGACTTAGGATCCCGTGCCCGAAAAGGCTTGTGGGTTCGACTCCCACCGTTCGCACGTCGTAGAGGGCTTAGAGGGCTGGCCATTCTTCGGCTAGCCCTCTGCTTTGCCGATGATCGCGGCCCCCAGTCCGACACTAGCGCATTGACTGGGCAGGTCACAGTTTCTGTAACGTGAAGTTGACAGGCGTCTGGGCGCATGCGTTTGCGTCGGAACACCGCCCCAGGCTCCGCGTTCATGTCATTGGGTGCAGCCGCACCGATGGCAATTCCCAAGCGCAACGTCATGCCCGCCCTCCAGAGTCCGTCCAGTGCCCGAGCCGATGCCGCCCACTGCGCGCGCATTGTGCGGCAACACGCCCGGACCTTCGCGCTCGCGTCGCGCTTCCTTCCGGCCTCCAAGCAGCGCGCCGCGTACGCGCTCTATGCGTTCTGCCGCGTCGCCGATGACATGGTCGACCTCGCGGTCGAGCACCGCGCCTCGGGCACGCAGAAGAAGCTGGCGGAGTACGATCGGACGCTGAAGGCGGCGTTTCGCGGTGATACGATGGCCGACCCGGTCTTCCGCGAGCTGCAGTGGGCGATTCGTACCTACGGCGTGCCGCTGGACGTGCTGCGCGAATTGGTGGCGGGCGTCGCACGCGATCTCGCGCCCGTGCGCTACCCGACGTGGGGCGAGTTGGCGCGCTACTGCGAGGGGGTCGCGAGCACGGTTGGCGAGATGTGCACGCACGTCTTCGGCGTGAGCGGTGGCCATGAGACGCGGGACCGGGCGCTTCGCTACGCCCGCATTCTGGGAGTGGCCATGCAGCTCACCAACGTGCTGCGTGATGTCGGCGAGGATGCCGGGCGGGGCCGCTGCTACCTGCCGGACGACGATCTGGCGCTGTTTGGCCTGACACCGGACGACATTCTCAGTGGACGGCTGAGCGCCGAGGACGAGCGCTGGCGCCCGTTCATGGCGTTCGAAGTGGGGCGCGCGCGGGCGCTGTACGAGATGGCCCGACCCGGCATTGCCCTGCTCGCCCCCGATTCGCAACGCTGTGCCACCGCCTGTGCCGTGGGCTATGCCGGCATTCTCGGCGCGATCGAGTCGATCGGCTACGACACGCTGCAGGTGCGGGCGCGGATGAGCACCCCGCAGCGCGTGAAGCTGCTCTGGAACGTGTGGCGGGCCGAACCCGTTATGGCAGACGTGGTGGCCCTCGGCGAGGGGCCGTCCATCCGCTTCGAACTGGGCGAACCTGCCGGGCCCTTCGAGCGCGTCAAGCTCGCCTGAGGTCGGACAATGCGGATTGTGGTCATCGGGTCTGGCTTCGGCGGACTTGCCGCTGCAGTACGACTGCAGGTGATGGGTCACGAGGTGACGATCGTCGAGCAGCGTGACAAGCCCGGTGGCCGCGCGTATGTCTACGAGCAGGACGGCTTCACGTTCGACGGCGGCCCGACCATCATCACGGCGCCGCAGCTGATCGAGGAACTGTTCGCGCTCGCGGGGCGGCAGGTCTCCGACTACGTGCAGATCGTGCCGGTGAGCCCGTTCTACAACATCCGGTTCGAAGACGGATCGGTGTTCAACTACACGGGCGAGCAGGCGCAGGTCGAGTCCGAGGTCTCGCGCTTCAATCCGGACGACCTCGCCGGGTACCGCCGATTCCGCACCAAGACGGCGGACATCTTCGCGACCGGCTTCGGCATGATCGACAAGCCGTTCCTCACGCTCGGCAGCTTTGCCAAGATCCTGCCGGACCTGGTGCGACTGCGTTCCGACCGCTCGGTCGCGACGTTCGTGAACAAGTACATCAAGGACGAGCGCCTGCGTCAGGTGTTCTCGTTCCATCCGCTCCTCGTGGGCGGCAATCCGTTCCGTGCGACCAGCATCTACGCCCTGATCCACCACCTGGAGCAGAAGTGGGGGGTCTGGTTCGCGATGGGCGGCATGGGGGCGCTGGTGCGTGCGTTGGTGCAGCTGTTCGAGGAACTGGGCGGCACGATCCGGTTGTCGACGCCGGCCCGCGAGATCCTCATCAACCCCACGTCAAAGCGCGCCACGGGGGTTCGCCTCGACGGAAACGAAGTGCTCTCGGCCGACGTCGTCATTTCCAACGGCGACGTGGCAGACACCTACATGCGCCTCGTGCCGCCGCAGTACCGGGAGAAGAACACCGACGCCTATCTCGAAGGGCTCGATTACTCGATGTCGCTGTTCGTGATCTACTTCGGTACCAACCGGAAGTACGAGAACGTGGCGCACCACGAGATTCTGCTCGGTCCGCGGTACCGGGGGTTGCTCGAAGACATCTTCAAGCGCAAGGTTCTGGCCAAGGACTTCTCGCTGTACCTGCACCGCCCCACGGCAACGGATCCGTCGCTCGCCCCGGAGGGGTGCGATGCGTTCTACGTCTTGTCGCCCGTGCCGCACCTGGGGGGCAAGACGGATTGGACCACGGCGGCACAGCCGTATCGGGACGCGATCATGGAGTATCTGGAGGAGCGCTACTTGCCCAACCTGCGGCAGCACATCGTGACGGAGCACCGGATCGATCCGTTGCACTTCCGGGACGTGTTGACGAGCCACGTGGGGAGCGCCTTCTCGGTCGAGCCCACGCTGACACAGAGCGCGTGGATGCGGCCGCACAATCGCAGTGAAGACATTCCGAACCTGTACTTTGCTGGCGCAGGGACGCATCCGGGTGCGGGGATTCCGGGGGTGCTCTCGAGTGGCAAGACGACGGCGGAACTGATCGGCCCGGAGCGCAACCCGCGCCGCAAGCCGGTCGTGGAAGGCGCACTGCGATGACCGCCGGGGTGATGGCTGGCACCTCGCGTACCGATCGCGCGGGTTGGATCGTGCTCGGCGTGCATGCGACCTTCGTCTTCTTCGGCACGCTCGCGCTCGTCACGATCCTCGCCGGCGAGTTCCCGACCTTCATGAAGACCGCCTACACGGCGGACGTGTTCCGGCTGAGTTGGAAGTTCACCGGCCCGACACTGGTCGTCCTCGGGTGCCTCGCGGCCATTCTGCACTCGGTGCCGCGCCTGGGTGCCCGCACGGCATTGCTGCTCTTTGTCGTGGCCACGGGCGTCGCGCTCGCGAGCGAGCTCGCCGGCACCAATGTCGGACTGCCGTTCGGACCATATCACTACACCGAGATGCTCGGGTTCCGGATCAACGGCGATGTGCCGTTTCCGATTCCGATCTCCTGGTACTACATGCTGTACGGCTCGCTGGCGATCTGCGGTCGCGTGATGAGCGCCGATGATTCGAGCGGGTCGCGCTGGCGCTGGGCGATTGCCGCGGGGTTCATCCTCACGGCGTGGGACATCGCGCAGGACCCGGCCATGACGGCCGTGCAGCCGGTGCACTGGGCATGGGATTTCGCCCGCGTCCCGGCGTGGGTGCCCGGGTGGCTGACGCATCCTTTCTTCTACGGCATGCCGATCTCCAACTGGATCGGTTGGGTGGTGACGGGCGCGCTCATTGCGCGGCTGATGCTGGCGATCGTGCCGCCGACGATCTGGCGTGATCGTATCGCGCCGTCGGCGCTCCCGCTCGTGCTGTACGCCCTGAACGGCGTGATGCCGATCGCGATGTGCGCACGGCATGGCATGTACTGGGCCGCGGGGCTCGGCCTGTTGGGGATGGGGCTTCCACTCGCGCTGGCCGTCCGCGGGCGCGGCGCAGAAGCGCCGGCCCGGTCCGTGAGTGGCGGCGCACTGGCGCTCTCCGGTGATTAGCGACGCCACGCCAATCGTCCTGCTGCTCCTGCTCGCGGGAGTCGGCGTAGAGGTGGGCGGTGTGCTCATCTTCCGGACGCTGACCGGACACGGCCCACGGCCCTCGAAGCTTCTCGCATTCGGCGCGTCCGGCATTTTTCTCGGCTTCTCGATGTTTCTGGCGCACATCGGCGCCAACATCGTGCTTGTGCTGGGCGTCTTCGCGTTGGGGTTTCTGGCGTACAGCTGGCATCTCTGGCAGATCTGCAAGCGGCACTGGCTGGAGTGGCAGCGGCGGCAACGCGACGACACCCGGCGCTGAGGGGGCTCGGCTCGTCGGAGGCTGCCGGCCGCGACGAGATGCCGAGGCTGCGAGGAGGTCGCCGCGTCGGTCCTGCCTACCCGTGAGACCACCGGCGGACGCCCGCTGCTACCGCGGGGACCAATCCGGCGTGCAACGGGGTTATCTTTCCTACCCTTATGGACATTACCGTCACCCCCAAGAAGACCGAAGGCGTCGAGCGCCTCCTGCAGGTCACCGTCCCGGTTGCGGACGTGAAGGCCGCTGAGGAACGCACCGCCCGTCGGTACGCCAGCAAGGCCCGTATTCCGGGCTTCCGCGCCGGGAAGGCCCCGGCCGCGATGGTGCGCAAGCAGTTTGCCGCCCAGATCCGTCAGGAGACCATCGAGACCGTTGTCCAGGAGGCCTACAAGGCCGTCCTGGAACAGGAGAAGCTCCAGCCGATCGCGCAGCCGCACATCCACGACCTGACGTTCAACGACGGCGAACCCCTGTCGTTCGAGCTGCACGTCGAGGTGCGGCCGGAGATCGTGCTCGAGAAGCTCACGGGCTTTGCCGTGACGCGCACCGTCAAGCCGGTGACCGAGAGCGATATCGACACCCAACTCGAGCAGCTGCGCGACGAGCGTGCGACGTGGTCCCCGGTCACCGACAAGCCGCTGCCCGGCGATCAGGTCACGGTCGAACTCGCGACGACCGGCGATACGGGCACCATGGGCGAACTCAAGGAGTACCGCCTTGAGCTCGGCAGCGGTCAGGCGATTGCCGGCATCGAAGAGCTGATCATGGAGGCCTTGCCGGGCGAGACCGTCGAACGCACGGTGAAGTGGCCCGACGACTTCCCGAACGAAGCCGAACGCGGCAAGAGCAAGCTCGCACGCGCGACGCTCCGGGACGTGAAGCGGAAGTCGGCCCCTGCCCTCGATGACGCCTTCGCGCGCGAGATCGGCGACTTCGAAACGCTGGCGGCGCTGCGCACCACGGTCGAGGCCGACCTGAAGCGGCATGCCGATATCGATGCCGACGCCGAATGGCGTTCGTCGCTGCTCGAGCAGGTGATCGCGGCCAATCCGTTCGACGTGCCGAACGCCTGGGTGGCGCAGTTGGTCGAGGGATACGCGCAGATGTACAACATCCCGGAGGCGGAGCAGGCCAAGTTTGCGGGCGAGTTCCGTCCGCTCGCAGAGCGACAGGTGCGTCGCGACTTGGTCGTGGAGACGCTGGCCGCTCGCGAACAGCTGGCGGCGACCGAGGCCGATATTGATGCCAAGGTCGACGAGCTGGCCAAGGCACGCGGGACCGACACGGGCAAGTTGTATGCGTCGCTCGAGAAGGCCGGCCGTCTGCGTGAGATCGAGCGCCAGATCACGGAGGACCGGGTCTTCGCCTGGCTGCGCGAGAAGAACCCGGCGGCGTAAGCCGTCGAGCAATTGTCACATTCCTGATGTCTTCACTCCCGCACCCTGTGCCACCCATGGCAAGCATCTACGCCCCCTACGTGATCGAGCGGTCGAGCCGCGGCGAGCGCACGTACGACGTGTTCTCCCGCTTGCTGATGGACCGGATCGTCTTTCTGGGTACGCCCATCAATGACGATGTCGCGAACATCATCATCGCTCAACTGCTCTTCCTGCAGGCCGATAATCCGGAGCGGGACATTCACTTGTACATCAATTCGCCGGGCGGCAGTGTGAGCGCCGGGCTGGCGATTTATGACACCATGCAGTTCCTGACGGCGCCGGTGAACACGATTTGCATGGGGATGGCAGCCTCGATGGGTGCGTTCCTGCTGGCCGCGGGACGGGCCGGTCGGCGTTCTGCCTTGCCCCATGCGCGCGTCATGATCCACCAGCCCTCCGGCGGGACGCAGGGCACCGCGGCCGACATCGAGATTCAGGCCAAGGAGATTCTCTACCTGCGCGGCAAGATGAACGAGTTGATGGCCAAGCACACGGGGCGCCCGCTCGAGCAGATCGAGCGCGACGTGGAGCGCGACAAGTTCATGGGTGCCGAGGATGCGCGGGCCTACGGCATCATCGACAACATCGTGACGTCCCAGACCGAGGTCGGGACCAAGCCCGCCGCCATCTGACCCGCGCTCCCTTCGGCGCACTTCGCTTGACCCCCCGTGGGGCCGGTGGTAGCCTACCACCAACCCCCGGGGTTTCCTCGGCTGCCTTCGCGTGAGTGTGACCACCATGTCCCACGACAAGCACCTCCGCTGCTCGTTCTGCGGGAAGTCCAAGGACAGCGTCCGGAAATTCATTTCCGGCCCGTCTGTCTACATCTGCAACGAGTGCATTGCCCTCTGCAACGAGATCCTTGCGGAGGACGAAGAGCGCGAGGTGGCAGAAGCCATCACGCAGGTCCCGACGCCCCAGGAGATCAAGGACGTCCTGGACCAGTACGTGATCGGTCAGGACCACGCGAAGAAGGCGCTCGCCGTCGCCGTCTACAACCACTACAAGCGCATCAACGCGTCCTCGGCCCGTGAGGACGACGTCGAACTCGACAAGTCCAACATCCTGCTCATCGGACCGACCGGCACGGGCAAGACGCTGCTGGCCCAGACGCTCGCCCGGATGCTCGATGTGCCGTTCACGATTGCCGACGCCACCACGCTCACCGAGGCAGGGTACGTCGGCGAGGACGTGGAGAACATCCTCGTGCGTCTGCTGCAGGCTGGCGACTTCAACGTCGCCGAGTGCGAGCGGGGCATCGTCTACATCGACGAGATCGACAAGATCGCGCGCAAGTCGGAGAACCCGAGCATCACGCGCGACGTATCGGGCGAGGGGGTGCAGCAGGCCCTGCTCAAGATCCTCGAGGGCACCGTGGCCTCGGTGCCGCCGCAGGGGGGCCGCAAGCACCCGCAGCAGGAATACATCCAGATCAACACCAAGGACATCCTGTTCATCTGCGGTGGCGCCTTCGACGGCCTCGAGAAGATCGTCGAGTCACGCCTGGGGCGCGGGTCGATCGGGTTCGGCTCACGCGAGGGAGCGGCCGATCCGAAGCGCGCGACCAAGCCGGCCGCCGGGCGCAACGCGATGTCGATGACCGAACCGGATGACCTGCTCCGCTTCGGGCTCATCCCCGAGCTGGTGGGGCGCCTCCCCGTGACGGTGTCGCTCGACGCGCTCGATGAGACGGCGCTGGTGCGCATTCTCAAGGAGCCCAAGAACGCGCTCACCAAGCAGTATGCCAAGCTGTTCGACCTCGAGGAGGTCAAGATCACCTTCGACGAGGCGGCGCTGCGGGCCGTGGCGAAGAAGGCGCTCAAGCGTGGCACGGGCGCACGCGGGCTGCGGGCCATCCTCGAAGAGCACCTGCTGCACATCATGTTCGAGCTGCCCAGCCGCGAGGACATCGTCGAGGTCAAGGTGACCGAGGCCTGCATCGAGAACGGCGCCCCGCCGCTCCTCGAAATCGCCCCCGCCCGCCGCAAGAAGGAAGCGTAGGGCGGTTAGATTAGGGGCATGGCTTCCCGTGCCCCTTCCACGGACGACAGCGTCGTCCGCCTGAGCGTCCTACCGCTCCGAGACGTGGTGCTCTTTCCCCACGTGTCGATGCCGCTCCTCGTCGGCCGCCCGTCGTCGCTGGCGGCCATCGAGGCCGCGCTCTCGGGAGATCGCCGCATCCTGCTCGTCGCGCAGAAGGACGGCCAGGTCGAGGAACCGGGACCGGGTGATCTTCTCCGCACGGGGACCGTCGCCACGATCGCGCAGGTGGCACGACAGGCGAACGGCACCACGCGCGTGCTGTTCGAGGGCGTCGAGCGCGCCAAGGTGACACGCTTCACGGTCACGGGTGGCGTACTGCGGGCCGCCTGCCGGCCCCTGCCCCTCGGCGGCGGTGCCGCGATCGGCGAAGACCCCGGTGTGCGCCGCGTCGTGGCGCTCTTCGAGGAGTACGTGGCGCTCCATCGGCGCATTCCGACTGAAGTCCTCGCGGTCGTCAATGCAGCCCCCTCCGTCGAACGGCAGCTCTGGACCGTGGCCGCGCACCTCGCGGTGCGCCTCGACGTGCGACAGGAGTTGCTCGAGGCCGTCGATGCGTCCGAGCTTGGCGGCGCGCTCGCGCGCGTGCTGGCCGGCGAACTGGAACTCCTCCGTCTCGAGCGAAAGATCGACGAGGACGTTCGCGGCTCGCTCTTCCAGAACCAGCGGGAGTTCTACCTGCAGGAGCAGCTGAAGGCGATTCATCGCGAGCTGGGCAGCGAAGACGATGACGTGGCCGAGTTGGAGGCCCAGCTTCAGGCGCGCAAGCTGCCGGAGCAGGCCGCGGCCCGCGTGCAGCGCGAACTGCGCAAGCTTCGGCGCATGTCGGCCATGTCGCCGGAGGCGACTGTCGCGCGCAACTACCTCGACTGGATGGCCGCGCTGCCGTGGACGGAGCGCACCGACGATGTGCTCGACGTGGCCCACGCGCGCGCCGTGCTCGACGAGGACCACTACGGTCTCGAGGAAGTGAAGGACCGGATCCTCGACCATCTGGCCGTGCTCAAGATGGTCGGCCGGATCGAGGGGCCGATCCTCTGCCTCGTCGGCCCGCCCGGCGTTGGCAAGACGTCGCTCGGTCGATCGATCGCGCGCGCACTGGGCCGGAAGTTCGTGCGCATGTCGCTGGGTGGCGTGCGCGACGAGGCCGAGATTCGCGGCCACCGCCGCACCTACATCGGCGCGATGCCGGGGCGCTTCCTGCAGGCGATGCGGCGCGCCGAGGTCGTGAACCCGGTGTTGCTGCTCGACGAAGTGGACAAGCTCGGTGCCGACTTCCGAGGCGACCCGGCGGCAGCCTTGCTCGAGGTGCTCGACCCGGAACAGCACAAGGCGTTCAACGACCACTATCTCGAGATCGACTACGACCTGAGTGAGGTGCTGTTCATCACGACGGCGAACTCGCTCTCGGCGATCCCCGAACCGCTGCGCGACCGGATGGAGATCATCCGCCTGCCCGGATACCTCGATCAGGAGAAGCTCGCCATCGCGCGCCGCTACCTGTGGCCGCGGCAGCTCGCCAAGCACGGGTTGGCGGAGTCCGGGGTCGCGCTGGCGCCGGAGGCGCTGACGGCGATCTTGCGCGGGTACACGCGCGAAGCCGGGGTGCGCGAGTTCGAACGTCGGCTCGCGCGTGTGGCACGCAAGGTCGCGCGCCGTCGCGCCGAGGGCGATACGTCCGCGCTGCCGCAGATCGAGGCCGCGGACCTGCACGCGCTGTTGGGGCCGGCGCCGTTTGATCCGGAGGAGACGGCGCGCGAGGATCGTGTGGGCTTGGCCACCGGGCTGGCGTGGACCTCGGTGGGCGGTGAGGTGCTCGAGGTCGAGGTTGCCGTCCTGGCGGGGCGCGGACGTGTGCAGCTCACGGGCACACTCGGAGACGTCATGAAGGAGTCGGCGGGCGCGGCGGTCAGTTACATCCGCTCGCGCACCGCAGAGCTTGGCATCGCCCCCGACTTCGCGAGGACCAAGGACCTGCACGTGCACCTGCCCGCCGGGGCCACGCCCAAGGATGGTCCATCGGCCGGCATTGCCCTCGTCACGGCCATCGTGAGCGCGCTGTCGGGGCGTGCCGTGCGCGGCGACACCGCCATGACGGGCGAGATCACGCTGCGCGGCCGGGTCTTGCCGGTTGGTGGCGTCAAGGAGAAGGCCGTGGCGGCGCACCGTGCACGCATCACGCACCTGCTGCTGCCCAAGGGGAACGTGCGCGACATCGACGAGCTGCCGGACGACGTGAAGTCCGGCCTCGTGATCCACGCCGTGGACACGCTCGACGAAGTGCTGGCCCTCGCGCTTGTGCCCGCCGCCGGTGAGCCGAGCGCCCGGGTGAGCGCGCGCACCAAGTCGCCGAAGGGAGCGGGAGCGCCGCAGCCGTCGCCCGTGGCGCACTGATGGTCGACGGAGCAGACCCGCTCGTCATCCGGTCGCTCGACTTTCTGGGCGGGATGGCCGCACCCGGTGGCTGGCGTCCCGATCCCATCATGCCCGAGGTCGCGTTCGCCGGTCGGTCGAATGTCGGGAAGTCGAGCCTGATCAATCGCCTGGTCCGCCGGAAGGCGTTCGCGCGCGTGAGCAACACCCCGGGCCGGACGCGCGAGATCAACTTCTTCGAGGTGAACAAGCGCTTCACGCTCGTCGACTTGCCGGGGTACGGCTATGCGAAGGTGAGCAAGACGGCCAAGGCGACCTGGCGACCGCTCATCGAGGGCTACCTGAGTGGCACGCCAGTGCTCGCCGGTGTGGTGCAGCTGCTGGATGCGCGGCATGCGCCCACCGACGACGACCTGCAGATGCTCGACTTCCTCGCGGAGCTGGCCTGCCCCGTGATCGTCGTGCTGACCAAGGTGGACAAGCTCGGGGTGCGCGAGCGGCTGGAACGGGTGCAGTCGCTCACTATCCAGCTGCAGCTGGATGACGAACAGGTGGTGCCGTTCAGCGCCCGCACGGCCGAAGGGCGCGACGAGTTGGCACGGGCGGTGGTGCAGATCGTGGAGGGGCACCAGCTGCCGGCGCCCGACGTGCCCCCGCCGTTGACCTGCGCGCAGCGAAGGACCTCCCTGTCGTCCTGAGCGCAGCGAAGGACCTGCTTCTCCCGGAGCACCACCGCGCAAGCAGGTCCTTCGCTGCGCTCAGG
>JANMLN010000117.1:0-7336 GCA_031372565.1 Gemmatimonadota bacterium
CCCCCGAAGATGCCGCCGGATCTGCCCCGGCTGGCTGGTCCCATCCCACCGCGTTCATCCCCGTCATCCGACCCTCACTGGATTGGGGGGTGGGGACTTTCAGATGATCACTGGGTGGGGAATTTCACATGATCGCTGACAGATCGAGAAGCGGCGGCGGCAGCGCTGGAGCAGTCGGCGCATCGCGCAGTACTACGCGCTCCCGATTTCCACCGTCGTCACCGAAATCCGCCGGTTGGGGCTGAACCGGCTGTCGTCCCTCGAGCCCCCGCGTCCCGTCGTGCGCTACGAGCGCGAGCGGCCGGGCGAGCTGGTCCATCTCGACATCAAGAAGCTCGGGAGGATCGGTCGCGTCGGGCATCGGATCCATGGCAACCGCCGCACGCGCGTCACGGGCATCGGCTGGGAGTACGTCCATGTCGCGATCGATGACCACTCGCGCCTGGCCTACAGCGAGGTGCTCGCCGACGAAACCGGCCAGACCACGGCGGGCTTCCTGGAGCGCGCGGTCGCGTGGTACGCCGCGGAGGGCATCGCGGTCGAGCGGCTGCTCACGGACAACGGCAGTGCCTACCGCTCCACCGTCTTCGCGACCACCGCCCTCGCGCTCGGGATCAGTCAACGCTTCACCCAAGCGTACCGCCCGCAAACCAACGGCAAAGCCGAACGCTTCATCCGCACGCGGCTGACCGAATGGGCGTACGCCACCGCGTACGGCCGCTCTGCGCGACGCACCCAGGCCCTTCCCCCCTACCTCACGTACTACAACTTTCACCGACGTCACAGCGCCTTGGGCGATCAACCACCCGCCTCTCGCTTGCTCGCGCTCCTGTGAACAACGTCCTTGTCATCAACAGCTAGAGCGCGTACCGCTTTGCTAAGCAGTTCCACGAGCGAATACTTCTTCGTCGAAGTCGCATCGCGAGAGCTGTGACCACGATTCCTTTCGCAGGTAGATCCTTCGGGCTGCTCTTGAAGTCACCTGAACTGCCCGTCGCTGATGACCCACGCGACGTACGCTAGCGATCTGCAGCTACAGTCGGAAGAAGAGGCGAATTAACGTGTGCAGACGGATCACGAAGCGCACATGCGCCTCAAGGTCCCGCGGGCGGCGCAACAATTAGCGGCTTCCCAGCGGTTCCCTGGCTCTTCAGCTTCAATGAATCAACGAATTCTTCGATCGCCGGATAGGCATCAACTCCACCGGCCGTGCGGCGAAAGAGGGCGCAGCCCGCGTATCCCTTTCGCCCGTCATATAGGAACGAGAACTGCTCTTGGAGAACATCTCGGTCCGCAACGTTATGGCGCCAGGCGGCCAGTACCGACTCGAGCATGTTCAGATAGCGGACGACTTGCCACCGAATCGCTTCAACCGCCTGCGCATTTAGCTCATAGCGTCCATCGGGCAGGGATGCGCAGCCGACCGGCGAAAGTAGTGCGGCCAATGCCAGATTGCCCGCTCGCGCATCCACCACGAGGGGAGCTTCGAGATCCCAGAGCTTTCGCGTCTGAACTTCGTCCAACTGCTCCGCGAATTTTCGAGCAGAGGAATTCTCTCGCTGCAAGCTCTCCGACCACAGAACGAGAAGGTCGACCGCTTTTTCTCGTCGTGAACGCTCGTGGTCCGAGCGGAACTGGAGTATCAGTTTCTCGTTCTGTTCAGACAGCAGTTTGGTCTGTCTGGAGAGAAGAAAAGTCTGTCTGAGCGTCACAACCAGCGCGATCGTGGCAACGAGCGCGCTGGACGCAGAGACGATGGTGCCCACGAGTACGAGATCCATCGGTGGGTGGTGTGGGAAGACGTGCCTAGTGCCTCCTCACGCGAAAGTGCTGTTCGTGCTGCTTCCCGTCAAGCACGAGGAAGCACTGTGTCGTGTCTTCGTTGAGCGCGCAGTGCGTCCGTTCGTGCGGTTCGGGCGTGCGCGCAGGTACGTTGGCGGCGGCGCTTCGAGTGTCGCTGCTTCGCCGACGGTAGAAATGTCGCGTTGTTCGCGACTTTGCCTACGCACCTAGGGCATTTGCCCTAGGCCGCTCATTCTCAAGGGTAGGTCTCAACGCGAGAGCAGTCTTCATGCGCTCATCGTCGAGGCAATCAGTCCCGAGATTCTACCCAGCCCCGGCGCCACCACCCCCATCAACTCCGGATGGTACGGCATCGGCACATCCTCGACAGCTACCCGTTCGACCGGGGCGTCCAGATCCCAGAAGCACTCCTTCGCCAGCACCGCAGCGATCTCGGCCCCAAACCCCGCCGTCATCGCATCCTCGTGGACAATGAGCGCCCGCGACGTCTTCCGCACGCTCGCCAGCACCGCCGCCTTGTCCCACGGAAACACGCTCCGCAGATCAATGACCTCGACGCGGTCACCAAACTGCGCCGCCGCCTCCAGGCAGCGATGCACCATCGCGCCCCAGGTTACCAGCGTCAAATCGGTCCCGGTCGTGAGCACGGCAGCCTTCCCGATCGGCACTACGTAGTCGTCGCCCGGCCACCGCGACGACCCATCCGACGTCATCAACAACGACCGGTGCTCGAAGAACACCGTCGGGTTCCGCGACCGCATCGCCGACCGCAGCAGTCCTACCGCGTCCGCCGCGTTCGACGGCATCACCACCTGCCACCCGATCGCGTGCGCGTACATGACCTCGTTGCTCACCGAGTGCCACGGGTCCCCCACGTCCTTGCCGAATCCGCCGGGCATGCGCACCACCATCGGCGAACAGAACCGGTTGGCTGTCCGCCAGCGCACGGTGCCCGCGTTGTTGAGCTGCTCCATCGCGGGGTCGGCGTACTTGCGGAACTGGATCTCCGCCACGGGCATGAGCCCCGCGATCCCCATGCCGGCGGCGCGGCCGATGATCCCTTCTTCCGACAGGCTCGTGTCGAACACCCGCGCGGCGCCGTGCTTCTTCTGCAGCCCCTCCGTCACCAGGTGCACGCCGCCCTTCTTGCCCACGTCCTCGCCGAACACCACGAGGCGCGGGTTGCGCGCGAGCTCCACGTCGAGCGTGCGGCGGATCGCGTCGGCGAAGCGCACGATCGGCCCCTCGGTCGCGGCCACCTCGGTCGACTGGAGCGACGCGAGCGTCTCGTCCGGAAGGCCGCCCATGGCGATCGTGTCGCCGTCCTCATGCGGCTCCTCGACCACGAAGCGCGACACCTTCGCGGGATCGGGCGAGGGACGCGCGCGCGCGTTGTCCACGCCGGCCTGGACCTCCGCCGTGACCTCAGTGCGCAGCGCTTCCCACTCCTTCGCGCTCATGATGCTCGGCACCAGAAAGTCGCGCAGGCGCGGCAGCGGATCGCGTTGCTCGTCCGCCGCGATCTCGGCCGGCGTGCGATAACCCTTCTGGTTGTCGGGCCCCGAGTGCGACGACAGCCGCGGCACGGTGAGGCGCACCAACGCTGGCCCGCCGCCCGACCGCACGTGCGTCACGCACTCGCGCAGCAGCCGCGCCGCTTCCTGCGGGTCGCAGCCGTCGCCATCGCGCAAAAACAGGTTGCCGAAGCTCGCGAGGTTCTTCGCGATGTTCCCCCCGGGGGTCTGCATCTGGCCGCTCACCGAGATGCCGAGCCCGTTGTCCTCGATATAGAAGAGCATGGGGAGCTTGAGCGTCGTCGCCATGGTGAGCGACGCCCAGAAGCCGTTGGTGGCCACCGAGCCGTCGCCGCCGAGCGCGACGGCGATGGCGCCTTTCCATGAATCGTCCCGCAACACTCCGTGGTGATACTGAATGCTCTGCGCCCAGCCGGCCGTGGGGGTGAACTGCGAGCCCACGTCGCCGCTCATGGGGAGCACCACGCAACCGCCCGGGTTGGGGAAGTTGCACACCACGCCGATGTCGCGGCCGTCGCTGAAGCCCCCCGCGCGCCCGAGCGGCGAGCCGTGCGCGTCCTCGATGCTTAAGCCCAAAGACAAGAGAAGCGGCCGGGAGCGATAGTACGCGCCGGCCGCATCGTGGGGGTGGTCGAGGAGTTGGCCGAGGATGGCCTGGGCCATGTCGTGGCCGCGGGCGGAGAACTGGTAGAGGACCTGGTGCTCGCGCGGGGTGGTGGCCTTGTTGCGGTTGAGGTCCTCTTCGAGGTCGTCGAGGGCGCGGGAGGCGAGGGTTACGCGGGCGATGCGGCGCCAGTAGAGGGGGGCGTCGGACGGGGGCGTCTTGGGCGCGGGCGGGGCGGTGCGGGGGGCGGGCATTGGGTGGGAATCTAAGGCGAATTTGGTGGCGCGGTGCCCGCGGGTTGCCTTGAAGATTGGAAGTCTGATGTTCGATTTACAAGGCACCGCTACGGTGAAGCGGGTCCTTCGCTGCGCTCAGGACGACAGGCTCAGGGCGCGAGCGGCTTGATCGCGTCGAGGATGGACGCCAATGGCACTGCGCGAATGCCGTCGGCCATGTCGTACAGATGCGGGCCGGCGTGGATGACGTCGAGGCGATCGAGTTTGAGCGTCTCGAGGGCCGAGCGCATCGAGGGCGTGACCTTGGGCGCCGAGGTGCGCTTGAACTCGAAGCCGAGGCGTGTGCGGCCGCGCACGACGAGCAGGTCGAGCTCGGCACCACCGTGGGTGCCCCAGCCGTAGGCCTCGTGCGGGCGCGCGCCCAGCTGCGCGAGCACGTTCTCGAGCGCGAACCCCTCCCAGGAGGCGCCGAGCTTGGGGTGCGAGAGAAGATCCTCGCGCGAGGTGATGCCCAGCAGCGCGTGCAGCAGGCCTGAATCACGCAGGTAGATGCGCGGTGCCTTCACCTGGCGCTTCGAGATGTTCTCGTGCCACGGCAGGAGCTGCCGCACCATGAACGTGTCCGTGAGGGCGTCGAGCCAGTTGCGCACCGTGTGGTGCGACACGCCGAACGCGCGCGCCAGCTCCGATGCGTTCCACGTCTGCGCGTGGTAGTGCGCGAGCATCGTCCAGAAGCGCTGGAGCGTCGCCGCCGGGAAGTTGAGGCCCAGCTGCGGAAGGTCGCGCTCCACGTAGGTGCGCAGAAAGTCGCTGCGCCAGCGCACGCTGTCGGCGTTTGACGCCGCCAGATACGCGCGCGGGAACCCCCCGCGGAGCCAGAGGCGGTCAATTGCGTTCGCGCCCACGTCGCCAAGGGTGAAGCCTCCCAGCTCCTGGTACGCGATCCGTCCTGCGAGACTCTCGGACGACTGCCGGAGCAGCCCCGGGGAGGCCGAGCCGAGGACGAGGAACCGCCGATTCACGCGCGGCTCGTCGGCCAGCACGCGGAGCGCCATGAAGAGGTCGGGTGAATGCTGCACCTCATCAATGATGACCGTGCCCCGCAGCGGCCGGAGCGTCAGCATGGGCTCGGCGAGCCGCTCACGGTCCGCGAGGTCCTCCAGGTCGAACCGGGTGACCGACTTCCGCCGACGTGTCGCGAGCTGCAGGGCCAGGGTCGTCTTGCCCACCTGGCGAGCGCCCAGGATCGCCACCACCGGAAAGATCCGGAGGAGCATCGTCGTCTCGGCGATGGCGCGGGGGCGGGTGATTCTCGGCATTCCTTGAAAAATGGAAGTCGCACTTCCAAAAATCAAGGTATTGAAGGAACACGCCAGCGGGAGAAGCAGGTCCTTCGCTTCGCTCAGGACGACAACGACAAGCAGGTCCTTCGCTGCGCTCAGGACGACGACGACAAGCGGGTCCTTCGCTTCGCTCAGGACGACGGGGTAGTTTTCACCCGTCTCGGACCCCCACGTGCCCGTGTCCAATACCGTCCTCATCGAGACGTCCAACGGCGTGCGCACCATCACGCTCAACCGCCCGGACGTCCTCAACAGCTTCAACCTCGAGATGGCGCAGGCGACCGCCGCCGCCATCCAGGCCTGCGCCGCCGACGATACCGTGCGCGCCGTGATCCTCACCGGCGCCGGGCGCGGGTTCAGCGCCGGGCAGGACCTGGCCGCAGCCACACCACCCGCGGGGCAGCCGTTTCCGGACCTCGCCGGGGTCATCCGCGCCACGTACACGCCGATCATCACGGCCATCCGCCACCTGGAGAAGCCGGTGGTGTGCGCTGTGAATGGTGTGGCGGCGGGCGCCGGCGCCAACGTCGCGCTGTGCTGCGATCTCACGATCGCTTCGACCACCGCGAGCTTCATCCAGTCGTTCTCCAAGATCGGGCTGATTCCGGATGCGGGCGGCACCTGGCTGCTGCCGCGCCTAGTGGGGCTGCAGCGTGCGGCCGGGCTCGCGATGCTCGCCGACAAGCTGAGCGCCACCGACGCCAAGGCGCTGGGGCTCATCTGGGACGTGGCGCCGCCCGACACGCTCATGGACGCGGCGCGCGCGCTGGCCGAGCGACTGGCGGCGATGCCGACGCGCGGACTGGGGCTCACCAAGAAGGCGTTCGATGCCGCGATGACGGTGGGGCTGCTGGAAGCGCTCGAGATCGAGGCCGACATCCAGTCCGGCGCCGGCAAGACGGCCGACTTCACCGAAGGGGTCACCGCCTTCCTCGAGAAGCGGCCCCCCCGCTTCACCGGGAAGTAGCCGATGCCGCTTGGTGCTGAGACCGTGATCGGCGTCCTTGGCGCCGGCGCGATGGGCACGGGGATCGCGCAGGTGGCGGCCACGCGCGGACACAAGGTCGTGCTCGGCGATGCGCGCGCCGACGCCGTGGCCAAGGCCAAGCAGAACCTGGCCAAGGCGTTCGCGCGCGAAGTGGAGAAGGGCCGCCTCACGCAGGACGCGGCCACCCGCGCGCTCGAGAACATGACCTTCACGCACGGCGCCGACATGGCCGCGTTCGCACCATGCGGGCTCGTGATCGAAGCCATCGTCGAGCAACTGGACGTCAAGCAGGCAGCGTTCCGCGCGCTCGAGGCGGTGGTCCATGCCGACGCGATCCTCGCCACCAACACGAGTTCGCTGAGCGTCGCCGCCATCGCGGGGAGCGTGGCCATCCGCTCGCGCATTTGCGGCGTCCACTTCTTCAACCCGGCGCCGGTGATGCCGCTGGTGGAAGTGATCCCGTGGCTCGGCACAGACGCGGCGCTGCTCGAGGAAACGCGCGCGCTCGTGGCGAGTTGGGGCAAGACCGTCGTCGTCGCGTCCGACACGCCGGGCTTCATCGTCAATCGCATCGCGCGCCCGTACTACGGCGAGGCGCTGCGCATCTTCGACGAGGGTATCGCTGATGTCCCGACCATCGACTGGGCCATGCGCGAGACCGGCTTCAAGATGGGGCCGTTCGAGCTGATGGACTTCATCGGCCTCGACGTCAACTTCGCCGTCTCGATGTCGGTGTACGAGGCGTTCTTCTACGACCCGCGCTTCCGCCCCGCGCTGCTGCAGCGGCGCCTCACCGAGGCAGGCTGGCTCGGCCGCAAGACGGGACG
>JANMLN010000190.1:0-14035 GCA_031372565.1 Gemmatimonadota bacterium
GGCGCTGGCCGCGATCAATGCCGAAGCGGCCAAGCGGTGGCCGGGCAAGGGTCGTGTGGGCGCGCTCACCGATGCGCAGCAGCACGAGATCATGACCTGGATCGAGAAGGAGAAGCCGGACGCCTTCGGGATGCTCAAGGGAATGAGCGTCGCGGGGATGTTCGCCATGCCCTCGCGCGGCGGCAATCGCAACAAGGCCGGCTGGAAGCTGATCGGCTTCAAGGATCAGTTCTCGTGGAAGGCGCCCTACGGGTGGTATGACGGGGAGGGCGCCAAGTGAGCGACCACGAACATCGGCATGCCGGCGCGCCGACCGGTCCGGCTCCAAAGACGCCCAAGTACAGCCCCAAGGACGCCGTGGATTTCGTCGTCGTGGGATCGGGCTCCGCGGGCGGCGTGGTGGCGCGCGAACTCTCGCGCGCCGGCTTCCAGGTCCTCGTGCTCGAGCAGGGGCCGCGCTTGGGGCCCAATGACTTCACGCATGATGAGCTGACGATCAATCAGGAGAACCTGCTCGTCAACAAGCCGTGGCTGGCGCAGCAAACGTATCGCCGGCGTCCCGAGGACAAGGCGAAGATCATGGGCGGCGGCGTGCAGTACGGCCGTGTGGTCGGCGGCGGGTCCGTGCACTTCACCGCCAACTTCTGGCGCTTGCACCCGATCGACTTCAAGGAAGCCTCGAAGGTGGGCCGCATTCCGGGCACGACCTTCAGCGACTGGCCGATCTCGTACGAGGACCTGGAGCCGTACTACACCAAGGTCGAGTGGGACATCGGCGTCGCGGGACTTGCCGGCGCGAGTCCGTTCGATCCGCCGCGCAGCAAGCCGTATCCGATGCCGCCGCACCCCATCGCCAGTACCGGCGTGCTGATGGAGAAGGGGGCGAAGAAGATGGGCTGGACCGCGTTCCCGGCGCCGATGGCCATCGCGAGCACGCCGTACCGAGGGCGCTCGGGGTGCGTCGCCTGCGGCTTCTGCCTTGGCATGGGGTGCGAAGTCGGAGCCAAGTCGAGCACGCTGTTCACCGCCATTCCCGACGCCGAGCGAACGGGCCGGTGCGAGATCCGCCCCGACTGCTACGTGCGCAAGGTCGAAGTCAACGACAAGGGACTGGTCACGGGGGTCACCTACTTCGACAAGAACAAGAAGGAAGTCTTCCAGCGGGCCAAGGCGGTGATCCTCTGCGCCAATGGCGCCGAGACGCCGCGGTTGCTCCTGATGAGCAAGTCGAACCGGTTCCCGAACGGGCTCGCCAACTCGAGCGGCATGGTCGGGCAGAACATCATGTTCAACGGGAACGTGGTGGCCAACGGCGTCTTCGAGCACGAGGTGAACGGCCACAAGGGAGTTGCCGTCTCGCGCATCGTGCATGACACGTACGAACTGGACCCGGCCAAGGTCGGTTTCCACGGCGGCGGTGGCTTCGACTTCCGGCAGATCTTCACCCCCGTATCGTTCGGCTTCGCTGGCGTGCCGCCGGGGACACCCGAGTGGGGGAGCGGATACAAGAAGGCGTTGGCCGACGGGTTCACGCGCACGGTCAACTGCTTCGGGCACACCACGTCGCTGCCGGTGGCCACAAACTCCATCAGCCTCGACGACGAGGTGAAGGACGTGTGGGGACTGCCCGTGATCCGGCTGACCTACTCGGACCACGAGAACGATCTCAAGGTCTACGACTGGTTCGCCAAGCGCGCGCAGGAGCTGCTCGATGCGGCCGGCGCGCAGAAGAGCTGGACCTTTCCCACGACAGGCGATGTGCAGGGCGGTGGCCCGCACCTGCTCGGTACCTGCCGCATGGGCAACGATCCCGCGTCGAGCGTGGTGAACGCCTCGCACCGGGCGCACGACGTGCCCAACCTGTTCATGGTGGACGGGTCGTCGTTCGTGACCGGCGGTCGCGGCCAACCGACGATGACCATCATGGCGCTGGCGTTCCGGGCCGGGGACCTGATCGCGAAGGCCGCGAAGGCAGGGGAGATTCCGTCGGCCTGAGTGCACGTGGTACGGCGTCAACCTGTTTGTACATCGAACGGCTCCTGGTCACGACGAACGGTGCCGTTCGAACTTTTCGGGATGGCGGACTCGGGAACATGCGTATACTGTGAAATAGTCGAGACAGTCTCCTGACCCATTCGTGCGTGCCCACGATGACGTGAGTTCGCAAGTCAGGTAGGCGCGGGGAACGACCGGCACGCACTGTTTCGCGACGTTGCGGAGGGTGGCCCCAGGGATGGAACGACTGTCGAGTGACCGGCGCATGGACGATCGACCCCGTGCCGATGACGATCCTGCGGCGCTCGCTGCCGTGGTCGCGGATCTGGAACAGGCGCACTCGCGCCTGAACGCGCTGCTCACCGCCGTCCCGATGGCGCTGATCGAGCTCGGCCTCGATGGCTCCATCCAACTCTGGAATCCGGGGGCCGAGGCGTTGTACGGGTTCCGCGCGCGCGACGTCGTGGGTGCACGGCTGCCCACCATCCGTGCGGACGAGGAGACGTTCACGAGCTGGGTGATCGACGAAACCCTGGCCGGCCGACCGCTCCGGAACTTCGAGACCGTTCGCTGGCGGCAGGATGGCTCTGCGGTTGATGTGTCGATCTCCACCTCTGCCGTCTTCGATCAGGACGATCGCCCTGTGGGCGTGCTCAAGGCGGCGGTCGACATGACCGAGCGCAATCGCCTGCAGCGCGAGGCCCGCGGCGCCCTGCGCATGGACCTGCTGGGTCGGCTCGCCAGCGGGCTGGCGCACGACTTCAACAACCTGCTGACCGTCATTCTCAATCACGCACACTTCATCGAGGCGGGAACGACGCTGGAGTCGTCGGCGCACGCCGATGCGGAGCGGGTGCGGGAGGCTGCCGAGCGGGCGGCGCGCCTGACGAAGCAATTGCTGTCGCTCGGGCAGGCGCGCGAGGCCGCACCAACGCGCGCCGTGGACCTGTGCGCCGCGGTCGCTGAGTTGCAGCCGCTGCTCGCCGCCATGGTGGGGCCGAACGTGACGATCACGATGTCCGACGATGGTGCGCAGCCGTTCGTCATGGCCGATCAGACGCAGATCGAGCAGCTTGTGTCCAATCTCGTGATCAACGCGCGCGATGCCATGCCACGCGGCGGCCGGATCCAGGTGCGCGCCGAGGTCGCGGTGATGCGGGGCGAACACCTCGATGCCGCGCACGGCGGCGCCTTCGCGCGTCTGGTCGTCACCGACGAGGGGGTGGGGATGACGCGCGAGGTGCTCGACCGCGTCTTCGAGCCGTTCTACACGACCAAGCAGGGTGACGCGGGCAGCGGACTGGGGCTGATGGTGGTGCACGACGTCATCGAACGTCTCGGCGGCTTCATCGACGTACAGAGTACGGTCGGTGTGGGGACGCGTGTGACCTTGTACTTCCCGCTGGCCATTGTGGAGGGCACGGCGAGCGCGGCAGCCGCCGTGCACACGGCGTTGACCGGGACGGAGAGCGTGCTCGCCGTGGCCGGCACGCCGGAGATCCGTAGCTTGATCGAGCGCACGTTGCAGCAGCAGGGGTATGCGGTGACGGCACTGAGTTCGGTCAGCGAAGCACTGGCGTGGCTCCACGATCCCGCCCGGCCGGTTCGCCTCGTCGTGACGGAGCTGTTCCTGCCGGGAGCCCAGGGGGCGGCGCTCGCGCGCAGCGTGCCGGCGCTGCGGCCCAATGCGCGCGTGCTGATGGTGACGGGTCGCCCGGTGGGCGAGCTCACGCGCCACGGGTTGAACGCCGATCCGCTGCACGTGATCGAGAAGCCGTTCACTCCCGAGCGACTCGCCGAGCGTGTGCGGCAGTGTCTGGACGCCGCGCCGCGCCCGCTGACACCGAACGGCTGACCGGCGGCGCACGTCGACGTCGGACACGATTTGCGGAGCGGTGCGCCGCGCGGTAGCGTTGGCGCGTCCTCACCGGAGCTGTTGATGTCGTCTGCTGTTCTGCGCGTGTCGGCACGAGCGCTGGCCTTGTCGGCCTGCGTCGCCCTGAGCGCCCTCGCGGTGCCGCGTTCGGCCGACGGACAGGAGCGGGTGCTCGTGTCGAACAACGGGCCGGGTGGCCTCCCGATGGGCACGATTCGTGGCGAAAAGGGGAAGCGGCTGGTCATTCGCAACGCGATCGTCCTCTCCGGGCGCGGCACGCCAGGCAGCAACCGCGCCATGCCGCCCGAGGGTCCCGTGGACATCGTCATCGAGAACGGGATCATCGTCGACATGATCGCGATGGATCCGGTCAACGCGGCCGGATACGGCACCAGGTTCCAGCGGGCCACCGGCGACATCGTCATCGACGCCAAGGGACAGTACGTCACGCCAGGCCTCGTCGAGATGCACGCGCACCTGCCGCCGCGCGGAAACGAACTCGGGCCCCGCGGCATGGACTATGCCTACCGCCTCTACATGGGCCACGGCATCACGGCCGTGCGCGACGCAGGTGACGGGGCCGGCACCCCCTTTCTCGTCGAGCAGAAGAAGGCGATCGAGTCGGGCGCGCTCGTGGGGCCGCGGCTCATCCTGTGCCAGCGCTGGCCGCTGCCGCTGCGTCACTGGGATGTGGGCAACACGCCCGACAAGGCGCGCGTCATGGTCAAGGAGTTCAAGGCGCTCGGCGCCGACTGCATCAAGGTGTCGAAGAGTCCCGGCCACTACCCGGACGTGATGGAGGCCATTGCCGACGAGGGCAAGAAGCTCGGCATGTTCACCATGGTCGACCTCAAGGTGAGCGAGAGCGATGCCCGGGTGGCGTCGAACGCCGGCGTGAAGAGCATCGAGCACTGGTACGGCATTCCCGATGCGGCGCTCACGGGATCGCAGAACTTCCCGGTCGACTACAACTACTGGAAGGAACTGGATCGGTTCCGCTACGCGGGCATGCTGTGGGCGGAGGCCGACCGGCAGCCGGAGCGCATCTCGGCGGTCATCGACCTGATGATCAAGAACAACACGAACTGGGACCCGACGCTCTCGGTGTACGAGGACAACCGCGACTGGTGGCGCAAGATCGGCCTGCCGACCAACGCCTCGCTCGCGCACCCCTCACAAACCGTCGTGAGCCCCGACTCGGGTACGCACGGCGCCTTCAAGACGGAGTGGAAGACGTCGGACGAGATCATGTGGAAGAAGAACTTTTCCATCTGGATGCGCTGGGTGAAGACGTATCACGAGCGCGGCGGTCAACTCACGGCCGGCAGCGATGACGCGGCGAGCGGTGGCATCAGCATGATTCGAGAGCTCGAGCTGATGCAGGAGACCGGCATCCATCCGATCGACGTGATCAAGGTGGCGACCACCAACGCCTACGCCGCGCTCGGCTGGAAGGAGCATTGCGGTGTGCGCGTGGGATGCCGCGCCGACCTGAGCGTCGTCAACGGCAATCCGCTCGACAACTTCAAGGTCATGTATGGGCGCGGCTACGGCTTCGCCGGCCTCAAGCCGCCGGGCGAGCTCTGGAAGCTGGGCGGCGTGTCGTGGACCATCATCGGCGGCACGGCGTGGGACGCGCAGGGGCTGTTGCGCGAGGTCGAGGGCTACGTCGAGAGCGAGCGGCAGCGGCTCAAGATGAAGGCGACGGGCGCGACCTCGCAGGAAGGCCCCGCCAGATAGACGCGTCGGACCTTGGTTACCGCGTGGCGCAGGCCGGACCGTCGCAGCGCAAGCTCACGAACAGCTCGCTGATCATCATCCAGTTGCCGCCCTCGCGCACCCAGTGCGCGAGATAACGACCGCCGAAGCTCGACGCCGCGCCGCCCACGCTCGCGGTGCCCACCCAGGTCCCTTCCTCGGCGGCGCGCGCGCGATCGGCGCTCACCTCGATGCGCGACGGCGTGCGCACATAGCGGCTCGCGCTGTCGGTGGTCCACTGTTGTGCCATGCTCGCGACGTAGGCGTCGCGGCTGTCATGGTGCTTGCCGGTGCTCGTCGTCACGCGCATGTCGGCGCGCAGCGTTGCGGCAAAGGCGACCGCATCGCGCGCCGCGATCGCCTGGTTGCTCATCGCGCGCATGTTGCGGACACCGGTCGAATCGGAGGGTGCCGACACGAGGGCGACGCGGTCGCCCTGTGCGTTGAGCGACACGCGTACGAGCGACTGCAACTCGGGGTCGGTGAAGGTGGCCACGACGCGCCAGTCGCTGTCCTGCTTCGGGTCGAAGGCCCAGATCGTGTTGCCCGATGCCTCGAGCACCACGCCGCCCGGCGCGGCCGAATGCCAACCGACGTTGGGGCGGCTCCTCACGAGGCGGGTGAACCGCTTCTTGTCGATGTCGTAGCGCTCGAGCCACGGCGTACCGGCCGAGTCATCGCGGATGACCGTCACGGCACGCGCGCCGGGCACCGGCACGGGCTGCGCCCGGATGCGCTCACCGACGCGTTCGATGCGATGCGTGCGCAGGTCTTCGATGAGGAAGCCGCGGGTCGGTTCATTCACGTAGAAGGCGACCGTGCGCGCATCCACGAAGGCGTAGTAGCCGAGATGGTCGGCCTTGGCGAGCAACGAGTCTGGCGTGCCGTCGGGCCGGTAGCGCCAGAGCCGCGTGCCGAGCCCCGCCTCTTCGCGCAGCAGCGTGATGAAGCCGTTGGCGGCCGGCTTCGGGCTGTACTCGTTCTCCGGTTCGCGCGACCGGCGGGTCACCGGCATGCCGTCGAGCGTGGTGCGGAACACGTCGTACTGCCGACCATCGCGTCCGGAGACGAACAGGAGCGAGCGACCGTCGGCATCCCACCACGGGTGATTGTCGTACCCCGGGCTCTTCGAGGCGTTGGTGAGCGTACCGATCGTGAACGTGCCGCCCGTGAGGTCGAGTGGCGCGACCCAGATCTCGGTGTCGGGGCCCTGCGCCCGCGCGAGAGCCGGAGCGGCGGCGAGGCACAGCAAGGCGATGGCGCGACGCATGCCGGTCATCCGTCGCGAAGGCGCGCGGCGAGCGCGGCATCGAGTGCGCGGTTGGTCTCGCCTGGCTCGATGGCGTCTGCGTGCGGCGTGGACGGCACGTCAGACAGGGGAAGGTCACGGCGGCGGCGGATGAACAGTGTGAGCACGAGCCCGGCCACGAGCACGAGACTGCCGGGCACCACCCACGCCAGCAGGCCGAAGCCAGAGCGATCGGGGGCCGAGCGAATCGCCTCACCGTAGGTGACCTTCAACTCGCTCAGCACCTGGTCGCGCGAGGCGCCCGCATCGAAGCGCGCCCGGATGGCACGCCGGAGCGAATCGGCCGCCAGCGTCGGACAGTTGGTCAGGATGAGTCCGGGGCAGAAGGGGCTCATGATCTGGTCGATCAAGCTCGCCGCTTCGGGATGCACTTGTCCGACGGCGAGCATCCCTGCGGGCGTGGGCACCGCCGACGCTGGTTGCGCGGTGGCCGTCGCGGCCGTGGCAGCAGCACTGGCCGTGGTCGATGCGGCGCCGATCGTTGTGCTGACCTGCGCGACAGCTGACGTGATGGGCCAGGCGCCGACGGCGATGGCCAGCAGGAGTGACGGAACGATACGCGTCATGAGTTGCCCGCCTCGCGGGACCAGCGGAAGAACATCACGGTCATGATGCCGAACACGATGGCCGAGCCGGCGAGTTCCATGATGCCGCCTGCCAGCTTGATGTCATCCATCGCGCTCAGCCCCGACATCGGCGGAGCGAGCTCGTAGATCGCGTACATCGGATAGTCGCGGATCAGCATGGCGATCGCGATGCCGGTGTGGAAGATGGTGCCGAGAAAGAGATACAGGAGCTTCGAGCCGCCGCCGAACCAGGGGCGCACGGGCACCGCGACCACCACCGGCCACCAGAAGGCGAGCCCGCCCAGCAGCCAGAAGGCATCGATGGCGAACGCGCCGAGTTGGCTCGTCATCCAGCCGTCAACAACGGCCGGCACGTGCGTCGAGATCGTCACGAGATTGAACAGCACGGCGGCTGCCAGCGGCGCGGTCACCGCGTTGACGACGCGACCCACGGGCCGCTCGGCGCTGGTGGACCACCAGGCGACGATCCCCTCGCGCGCGCCGAGGAGCAACAGTGGCGGCGCGATCAGCGCGACCAGCAGAAACTGCAACGCATGCGCGCTCGCGAGGTAACCGGCCGCCAGGGGCCCGAGTGGCCAGTCGAGCGCCGTCCAGATCGTGGCGACGCCCAGCCAGCCGGCGGCGCGGTGCGACGGGGACGTTCCGTCATCGCGTGTGAGCCGGTGGTACGTGAACGCGACGATCGCGACCACGAGCCAGACGCCGGGATACGCCGTCCACGCCCAGGTCCACGCCTTGTTGCTTGCCGAGCACCAGAATTGCATGTGGGAATTCTAGCGGAGCGGGGGCGCGGCGGTGTCGACGTCGGCGTACGCGATCACGTGCGCCTGGACCAGGCGATCGCCCGCGCGGGCGAACCGGAAGGTGACCACGACCGAGTCGCCGCGCGCGAGGCTGGCGAGGCCCATCAGCATGCCGTGCCGCCCGCCCGGAGCCAGTCGCTCCGTGGCACCCGCCGCCACCGGGAGCGCGTCGAGGGTCGCCATCCCGGGCATCGTACCGTGCAGCATCACCGATGGCGATGCCGATGTGGCGATCGTGCGCAAGGTGTCTGCGGTGGGTGACGCATTCGTGATCGTCGCGTACAGCGCTGCTGGCGACTGACCAGCCGGCAGCACGATGAACACGCGGGTGACCGCGACACCGGAGGCACTGGGCGTGGTGCGCGACGCCCCGCGCCCCTCGCACGCGGCAACCAGGACGAGCGCGAGCGTCACGCACGCGCGGCGGCCGCCGGCGCTCACGACGTGCCGGTCACGCGCTGCAGGAGCGTGGGCGGGCGTCCGACCAGCCGCGGCAGCACCTCGGCCCACTCTTTCTGCCGGACGCCGAACGGGAAGATGAAGCGCGCCGTGTCGTCGGGCTGCAAGACGATGACCTGCGCGCCGTGGCCGACTTCGTACGACCCGTCCGGATTGCGCGCGCCAAACATCGCCGGCGCGACCTGCAGGCGTGCGGACAGCCGCGTGACGTCATCGACGGAGCCGGTGAGTCCGACGAAGCTCGAGTCGAAGGTCGACAGCCACGCGCGCAGCACGGGGAGCGAGTCACGCACCGGGTCGGTCGTGACGAACACGAGCGTGGATCGCGCACGTTCTTCGAAGGTCAGCGTCTGCAGGGCCGCCGCAATGTTCGCCACGTGCACGGGGCAGACATCGGGACAGTGCGTGTAGCCGAACAGGAGGAAGGTGAGCTTCCCGCGGGTACGCGTCTGGAAGTCGAACGGGCGGCCGTCCGTGGCCGTGAGCGTGAACGCAGGCCGTGCGATGGGGGCGGGCAGCGGCACCGCCGGGCCGACCGACCCGCTGGGGCGATCGCTTTGGGCACAGCCGCTGGCCACGAGTGCCAGCACGAGCAGGCGCCAGCGCTGGGTGATGCGGGCCGATCGGTGCATGCGCGAAATATAGCGATGGCCGAGCAGCGCACCGTGCGCCGTGCGAGCGAATTCGGAGGCTGGCGATGTCGTTCAGGACGCGCGGTTCGGCACGCGCGTCTTGATCCACGCCACCGCGGCCTCGATCGCGTCGCGCGCTTCGGGCAGGTACGGCGTGAACAGCTGCCAGACGTGCGGCACGCCGGGCCAGCGGCGGAACGTCGCGTCTCCACCGGCGGCCGCGACCGACTGTGCAAGTCGCTCGGCATCCGAGAGCAGGACTTCGTCCGCACTCGCCTGGATGCAGAGCGGAGGCAGGCCGGCGTGCGACGCGTAGTGTGGCGATGCGAGCGGATGGGTGGCGGGCGTTTGCTGCAGGTAGGCCAGCGCCGTGGGTGCGACACCGGCGCCGACGAACATCGCGTCGCGTCCATCGTTGGTGCGGATCGACGCACCGGTCGCGGCCAGATCGGTCCACGGCGAGAAGAGCAGGCCGCCCGCGAAGGCAGGCTTGCCGGCGTCGCGGCGCGCCACCAGCAGCGCGAGCGCGAGTCCGCCACCGGCGGAATCACCGGCGACGATCGTGCGCGCCGGATCCACCCCCTGGGACGCCAGCCAGTCGGCAGCCGCCATCGCGTCGTCGAGGGCCGCGGGGAAGGGATGCTCCGGTGCCAGACGATAGGCGGGCGCGAAGACGCGCGAGCGCGCCTGATTCGACAGGGCGCACGTCACGGCGCGATGGGTCTCCTCGGTGCACGCGATGTACGCCCCACCGTGGAGGTAGAGAATCGTGCGGCCATCCTCGACGATGCCATCGAGTGGCAGCACCCACTCGCCGCGTACGGGCGCGTCGGTCACCTTGCTGATGCGCGCGCGCCGAGCGCGTCGTTCGCGCATCCAGCGCGGTTGCCCGAGGACGCGCCGCACGAGGCGCACGCCATCCATGCCGGGTTGCACATCCTGAAGCCGGCGGCGGATCAGGTAACGGACCAGGGCGTTGGTGACCACGGCCTGCCAGCTCATGCGCCCCCGTTGCGCCGCCCGGTCTGGCGTGCGACCTCGGCATCGAACTTGGCAGGATCCCAGACCGCCCGAATACCGGCCCAGTAGCCCGCAGGCCGTACGCGCTGCAAGAGGTCGAGCCCGACCGCATCCACACCAACGAGGATGCGCTTCTTGTTCGCGAGAATGCCACGCACGATGATGTCGGCCGCCTCGGCGGGTGAGGTGCGTGCGACCGAGCGGAACTTCTCCGCGTACATCGCCTTGGCCGCCTCCGGCACATTGTCGTGATAGCGCGCGCGCGCGGCGATGTTCGTGTCGATCCCACCGGGATGGATCACGGACACCCGGATCTTCGTGCCCTCGAGTTCATGCCGGAGCACTTCGCTCAGTCCACGCACGGCGAACTTGGAGGCGCTGTATGCCGCCTGCCCCGCCGGGGCCACGATGCCGAAGATGCTCGATGTGTTGGCGATGTGCGCGTCAGGCTCTGCCTTGAGCATCGGCAGGAACGCCTTGAGGCCGTACAGCACGCCCCAGAAGTTGATGCCGAAGAGCCACTCGAAGTCCTCGATGGTGTGCGCGTCGAAGGTGCCATGCACCGCAACACCGGCATTGTTGATGAGCACGCCCACGCGGCCGTGGGCCGCCACGGCTTCGGACGCCCATCGATCAACGTCTGCACGTTGGCTCACGTCGACATGATGTGTCGTGACGGTGACCCCCGTCGCGCGTGCCGCATCGGCGGCAGAGGCGAGGTCGTCAGCGCGAATGTCGGCGAGTGCGAGATGCGCTCCCTCTGCGGCAAGGCGAGCCGCGAGTGCCCGTCCGATGCCCGAGGCGGCTCCGCTCAGGGCGACGACGCGACCACGCAGCTGCGTCATGCGCGTGCCCCCTCGGCGTGGGGGGCGACCTGATCGTGATCGGACGAGCGGCGTGCGCGTGCGACGCCTCCGTCGGCGGTATCGGCGATGCGGGGGGAGCGCGGAGTCTCGGACATGATCGTCGCGGTGATGGCGGACAGCGGGAGATCACAAGGTCGATGCGGTACACGATGCCGGCAAGCGGCGCAGGCCGAGCGCACGACGGCCGACTATCTTGCGCGCATGTGGGCCCTGATCCTTCGCCATGGAACACTGGGGGCGCGGACCGTCGCCCTCGCGGCGGCCGCGTGCCTGCTGTGGGCCTGTGAGGCCACGGCGCAGGGCGGCGTGGATGCGCAGTCCCGCAAGGCGCGAGCGGATTCGATTCGGCGCGCGCAGCGCATTGCCGGGAAGGGCACCCCTGCCGCCGTTGCGCCTGCGCCGGTCGCGCCCGTGGCCCCCAAAGGGGCGCCTGCGCGCGCCGCGCTGAAGCAATCGCCGGCCGCCCGCACGCGCGCCTCAGCGCCACGAGCGAAGGCCGCCGTCACGCCGCCCCCCCCCGCGATCGTTCCCTCGACGCCCGTGGTGGCTGCGCCAGTTCCCAAGTCGGTCGCGCCCGCGGTCGCGCCTGCCGCCGCGCCTGCGACTCCTGTCGCATCGACGCCGGCGCCCGTCGTGACCGCACCGGCCGTGAATCAGGCGCCGTCGTCTCCGGTCGTCGTGCCGCCACCGCCCGCGGCCGCCCCTCAGCGCCGCTTTTCTGCGCGAGAAACAGACTCGCTCCGTTCCCGTTGGACCGTGGAAGAACCGGTCGTGTGGGTCGCGTCACCGCTGTCGCGCCGCGTGTCGCCCGGTCTGGGTTTCGCGACGCCGTCCGGGTACGGTCCTGCTTGGGGCGATTTCTTCATGAGCGTCAGCTATCAGGCGCGGACCCGTTTCACCCAGCGACAAGACGGCGCGCTTGGCGTCGGGATGGGGCTGGGTGATCCGGTCGGCGGCCTGGGCGGCGAACTCGTCTACTCGTCGTTCGGGACGTCGCGCAGCGGACTCTTTTCCAACGGCACGCTCTCGGCACGTGCGCACCGGATCATTCGCGGCTACGGCATCTCGGCTGGGCTCGAGAACGTCGTGGCGATCGGGCGCCAGACGTCGGCCGGACCCGATGGCGGTCGGAGCTTCTTCGTGGCCGTGAGCCAGATGCGTCGGCTCTTCGACAGCGACAGCGTCGCGCAGGTCGAGTCCTCCGGCACGCAGGAACTGATGTGGACGCTGGGACTCGGTGACGGCCGTTTTCGGCGCGAGGCCGACGTCGCCGCCAGCAAGGTCACGGTGAATGCGTTCGCGTCGGTGGGGTATAGCTTCTCGCAGCGCTTTGCCGCGATCGTGGACTACACCGGTCAGGACGTGGCGGTGGCCCTGAGCGTGGCCCCCTTCCAGTGCGTGCCACTTGTGATTACGCCCGGATTTGCCGATATCACGGGAAGCGCCGGTGACGGCGCCCGTTTCGTCGTCGCGATCGGTCTTTCGACCCGGTTCGATCGCAACGCGTTCTTCCGACGTCCCTGTTCGCGCTGAGGCTCCACCATGCGCCTGCTGCCACTCACACTGTTCGCCGTCGCGATGCCTCTCGGCCTCGGCGCCCAGTCGCGTTCCGCGTCCGACATTTCCGGGAGTACGGTGACCTCGGCGGCTGTGCTCGGCGGTAGCTACGTACCGGGCGTTGGACTTCGGCCGGTTCCGGTGACGTCCAGCCAGTTCGACCCCGCGTCGGCGGCGCGGATTCGCGGCGCGGTCACGGCGCTCGAGAATCAGATCACCCAGGGTGAGTTGGTCGGCCCGACTGGCGCGCGCATCGAGCCCGCGGGGCAGCTCGCACTGCTGGGTGTCCTCAAGGCGGCGACCACCGGCGCCGGCTTGTCGCCGCAGGCGGTGCGTGATGTGTTCGCCGCCGGCGTGCCGAAGAACGTGGCCTTGGCCATCCAACTGGTCGTGGCACTGGTCGACATGGGTACGACGCCGACCCCGATCGCGGTGGCGAGGGCTGCCCGTGCGCTCAACGCGTACGTGGCGGAGGCGGAGCCGGCATTCCTCGCCAATCCGCCCGGTGAGTTTGCGGCAGCCCACGCCGTGATCTCTCGCTACGTGGCGGCCGCGACGCAGGAAACGCCAGATACTCGCAGCGCGCTGGCCTCGCCGTGACCCCCGACCCGCGCCGCACCCGAGGCGCGGTCGTGTTCGTGGCGGGTCTGCTGGCGGGCCTCGGCATGGCGTGGCTCCTGAACGGCGATGGCACGAGCGACCACGCGGTGCCGGCGTTGTCCCGCACCGGCGCTGCGCCACGCGGCACAACCCTCGAAGCGCTGAGCTTCCGAGACACGTTGGGTCGCCGGATCGACCTCGCACAAGCTGGCGTGCCGCAGGTGGTCATGATCTCGTCGACCACCTGCGCCGTCTGCCGAGTGGCGCTCGCCGATTTTCGCGCGGACGCCGTCCGCGGCGCGCTCTCGCGCCTGGTGATCGTGACGATCGAAGGTGCCGACAGCGGGGCGGTCGAGCTGCGCGCGATCGGTGTGCAGCCGGGCGCGATTCTCGGTCCGGCCGACGAGGGCGCTCGCACCACGCTCACCTTCCAGTTTCCGGGCACGCCGGTGTTCATGGCGCTCGATAGCGCGGCGCGCGTCGTCGCCGCGCTCCCGGGATATCCTGGGCGCGAGGCGATGGTCTCGTGGGTGGACGTGATGGCGGGACGCCGCGTGCGTCCGGACACGGCCG
>JANMLN010000199.1:0-12994 GCA_031372565.1 Gemmatimonadota bacterium
CCTGCTTGTTGCGAACCGTCATTCAGAAGCAGGTCCTTCGCTTCGCTCAGGACGACAGCGTCCTTCCCTCCGCTCACGACGACGACCGGGGCGGATCATCATCGTGGAGCATCCGCACTGCCGGCGTATCGAGATCATCCATCTGCCCGGTGCGCGCCGACCACATGTACGCGGCCACCGCCGCCCCCACGAGCAGCATCGCCAGCGGCACCACGATGAACAGCACGCTCATGCGGCCACCGCAGCGGTCGCGCGCTCGGCCGCCGGCCTGCTCGTCGCCGCAGGCACCGCAGGCGCGTCAAACGTCCGCCCGAGCCAGCTGCCCAGCACCACCGTCAACGAGCTCGCCGGCATCATGATCGCCGCAATGAGCGGCGAGATCACCCCCAACACCGCCAAGCTCACGCCGAGCATGTTGTAGGCGAGCGCGAAGAGCATGTTGCGGCGGATCACGCGCATCGTGCGGGTGGCACCATCGGCCATCGCCACGAGCGGTGCGAGTCCCGGTGTCGTGAGGTACGCATCCGCCGTCGCGAGGCACGCCTCGGCGCCGCCGTGTACACCGATGCCGACGTCCGCAGCCGCGATGGCAGCCGCATCGTTCACGCCGTCGCCCACCATCACCACAGGCCGCGCCGCCTGCCCCCGCGCATCGCGCGTGCGTGCGAGCAGTGCCTGAACCGTGGCCAGCTTCCCTTCGGGGGTGGCCGCGCCCTGGACGCGATCGGCCGCAATGCCCACGCTCGCGGCCACGGCATGCGCCACGCGCGGATCATCGCCGGAGCACATGCGCACCTCCCAGCCGCGCGCCTGCAGCGCCGCAATCGACGCGGCGGCATCCGCGCGCACCTTGTCACCCATGCCGGCCACCGCCACCACGACGCCGTCCACCGCGACGAGCACCGGGGTCAGCGTCGTGTCCGAAAGCCGATCGAGCATCCCGGTCGCACCCGTCGCGCGCGCGCCCACGAATGCCGGACTGCCCAGCACGACGTGGTGCCCGTTCACCACCCCCTGGATGCCGCCTCCGGTCACATGTTCGAGGTGCGTGCCCACCGGCACCTCGACGTCCGGCCACGCACGCCGGAAGCCGTCCGCGATGGGATGGCTCGATCCCGCCTCGAGCGCCAGCACGGCGTCCCGTGCGCCCACGGCGCCGTGCCACTGCACGAGCGCGGTGCGTCCCTCGGTGATCGTCCCCGTCTTGTCGAGCACGAGCACGCCGGGGGTCGCCAGCAGTTCGAGCGCGTCACCACCCTTGATGTAGATTCCTGCGCGCGCTGCGCGACCGATCGCCATGGTCACCGCGAGCGGCGTGGCGAGCGCGAGCGCGCACGGGCAGGTCACCACGAGCAGCGCGATCGCATTGTCCCACGCCGCCGTTGCGTCGCGTGGCAGCCAGAGCAGGAAGGTGCCCGCCGCCAGCGCCAGCACCACCAACACGAAGATCCCCGCAATCCGGTTGGCGAACGCGATCACCGGTGCACGTCGGCTCGCACTGGTCTCGACGTCCAACAAGATGCGTGCGAGACGGCTCGATTCCCCGCTCTCGTCCACGCGCACCACCACGGGCGCGCTCACGTTGAGCGTGCCCGCGAACACCGTGTCGCCTGGCGTCACCGACGTGGGCCGCGACTCGCCCGTGAGCAGCGCCGCGTTCACCGCAGACTCGCCCTCGGCGATCGTGCCGTCTGCCGGAAAGCTCTCTCCCGCTCGCACCACCACCGTCATGCCCGGCAGGAGGGCCACGGCCGGCAGCTCGCGCACCGTGCCGTCCGGGTCGCGCACGCGCGCGGTACTGGGTGCCAGCGAGTACAGCAGCTCCGCGGCGTCGGTGGCGGCGCGTTGGCCGCGCACCTGCAGGAACCGCCCCGTAAGCAGCAGGAAGACGAGCAGACAGACGCCGTCGAAGTAGATCGGGCCGCTCTCGCTCACCGTGTTCACGACGCCGCGCACCGCTCCCGCCGCGAGCGCAAGCGCGATGGGCACGTCCATGTGCAGCGAGCGCGTGCGCAGCGCCGCCCAGGCACCGGTAAAGAAGACGCGCCCAGGCCCGAGCAGCGCCGGGACCGTCAGCACCAGACTCACCCAGCGGAAGAGCCGCTCGTACGGCAGCTCCATCGCGTTGAACGCACCCGAGTACAACGCGAGCGCGGCCAGCATCACGTTGATCGCGATCGCGCCGGCCACGCCGATCCGGAGTAGCATCCCGCGGTCTTCCAGCGTGCGCAGCTCGGCGCGCGCTCCGCCCCGAAACGGATGCGGCGCATACCCCAGCCGATCGAGCGCGCGCGCCACCGTCGAGAGGGTCACGGCGCCCGGCTGCCAGGTCACGCGCGCCACGCTGCGCCGCACGTCGAGTTCGGCGCGCGCCACACCACTCACGATCAGCGGCACGCGCTCCACCAGCCAGACGCACGACGCGCAGTGCACCCCTTCGAGATAGAGCTCGGTGGTGCGCATGCCCTCGGGGGCGGGCCTCACGTACAGTTCGGCGAAGGCCGGATGGTCGAACTCGTCGAAGCTCCGCCCGCTCGGCGTCACCGAGACGCCGCGCTTCTCGGGAAAGGCGTAGAAGGCACCCAGCCCGTTCGCGCTGAGAATGTCGTACGCGGCGCGGCACGCCGAGCAGCAGAACTGTCGCGCTGCGCCTGACTCGACCAGGCCTGGCGGCACCGCCGTGCCACAGTGCGTGCACGCCACGCCGATGTCGGGGCGCTGCACGGTCGCCATGCTCACATCCCCTCGTGGTGCGGTGCCGGCGCCGCAGTCGCCTGCGCCGTGGGCACTGGCGGAGTGAGCGCGTGCACCCAACCCGTACCCGGCATGCCCAGACGACCGCCGATCGAGAGTGCACCGAGCGCGATGACGACCATCGCACTCAGGACAGGCAGACGCGCACCAAGGCGCCCCGACAACCGGCGCGCCCCCGCCCCCACCGCGAGCATCATCGGCAGCGTGCCGGTCCAGAAGAGCGCCATCGTGGCTGCAGCGGCGAGCGGCGAGCCCGTGCCGGCCGCCGTGATCACGAACGCCCAGAGCCAGCCGCACGGCAGGAGCGCCGTCGCGAGCCCCGTGACGAATGCGCGCGTCACCGGTGGGCTCTCGCGCACCTGCAGGATGGCGCGCCCCATCGCCTGCTGCCACGAGAGCGGGACCGCCGGGCCCGCCACGCGCACGCCACCGGCCACGAGCAGCGCGTGCGCGCCCCAGCCGATCATGAGCACGCCCGCCACGATGGCGGCACCCTGCGTGAGGCCACGCGCCGCACCCACCGTGTCGACGCCCAGACCCAGCACACCCGCCACCACGCCGAGCGAGAGGTAGGCGATCAACCGGCCGACGTTGTATGCGCCGTGTCCTGCGGCCTCCGCCGCGCGCGAGCCCTGCGGCCCTGCCGTGTAGAAACACACGAAGGCGCCGCACATGGCGGCACAGTGGACCGAGCCCAGCAGGCTCGCCGCGAAGACCGCGAGTGCGAGCGTCACGCGCCGGGACGCGCCGGCTGTGTGCCCGCGCCCAGCCGCTGCGCGCTGGCGTCACCCGGCCGCGCGATGATCTCGCGCGCGACGACGTCACGCGATACGTCGAGACGCACGTTGGCGGTGTAGCGGTCGTCGCCCCGCACGACGCGCACGCGCACCTCCCACAATCCGGGCTGCCGGAGCGCGACCGGAGCCGAATACGCGCCGCTCGCGCCCTCACCGAGCGTCGCCACAAAACCGGAATCGGCGTGGGACACCGCCATCGCCTCGACATGCACGCTGGCCCCGCTCACCGGAGCACCCGCGCCGTCGAGCACCCGGACCGTGAGCTCCGTCGCACGGGCGGCTCCGATCGCCGGCAGGCCGGCCTGCACCTGCCACGCGAGTGCGCGATTGCGCCGCTCCTGCGCCATCGTGGAGTCCCACGCCACCGCCTTCTTGTAGTAATCGGGTTCGATGGCCGCGTGCGGGTCGCTCGCCGCGATCCGCGCCATCGCGATGGTCCCACCCGAGGAGCCCACGAGCAACAGCACGATGATCGCGGGCCAGATCTTGTCGCGCATCGGCATGGTCACGGCACCGCCTTGGGCGCCGACGCCGTCGGGCCCATCAGGTTGAAGGGAAACTCGCCGGTGAAGTCGTCGGCATCGGTGATCTTCACGGTCACGTCGTGTCGGCCGTTCACGAACGCGCTGCGCGGCACGAGCACGAACACGGAAGTGCTGCGCGTCTCCCCTGCCTTGACGGTGAGCGGCGACTCCGGCGCGATGACCTGCGCGTCATCCACGCCGGCAATGGTGATGGCGTACTGGTGTGCTTCGTGCGTGCGGTTCGCGATCTTGACGCGCACCTGGTTCGACACGCGCCCATCGGCCTCCACCGTGAACGGTTCGGACGCCGAGCGCAGCAGCGTCACGTCGGCCTTCGCCTTGGTGCCGAGCGCGAAGATGAACGAACCGAATGCCGCGGCAAACGCCGCCGGATAGAGCACCGTGCGCGGGCGCAGCAGATGACGCGGCTTCCCCTCGAGCGCGTCGCGCGAGGCGTAGCGGATCAGCCCCTTGGGCTTGCCCACCGCCTCCATGATGTGGTCGCACGCGTCCATGCACTGCGTGCAGTGCACGCATTCCATCTGCAGGCCGTTGCGGATGTCGATGCCGGTGGGGCACGTGGTGACGCAGGCGTTGCACGCCACGCAGTCGCCGACCCCGTCGGGACGCTCCTTGCCATGGCGCCGTGGCTCGCCGCGGTTGTAGTCGTACGCCACGATCGTGGACTGCCGGTCGAGCAGCACCGACTGCCACCGTCCGTACGGACAGGCGATCAGGCAGGTCTGCTCGCGGAACCAGGTGAAGTCCACGAACACGAGCAGGGTGGTCACCGCCATCACGAGGAACGGCGCCGGGTGCTCGTAGGGCGAGAGCCGCACCCAGTGCGCGATCGCGTCCGTCCCCACGAAGAAGGCGAGGAAGGTGTGCGCGAGCACGAGCGAGAGCACCAGATACACCGCGTACTTCGCCACGCGCCGCCAATGGAACCATTGCCCGGCCTTGTCGAGCGCGAGCGAGCCCGACCGCCCGCCCTCGAACAGGCGCTCGATCGGGCGGAAGACGAACTCCATGTACACCGTCTGCGGACAGCCCCAGCCGCACCAGACGCGACCGAACAGCGCGCTGAACAGGAAGATCGCGATGATGCAGCTGAAGAGCAGCAGCATCAGCAGCAGCGTGTCGGTCGGCAGGAAGGTGGTGCCGAAGATCGTGAACTCGCGCCGCGGCACGTTGAGCAGCACCGCTGGCCGGCCGGCGATCCGGACCCACGGCAGCGCCAGGAAGAACGCCATCAGCGCGTACGCGACCACGCGGCGGCGCTTCCACCACGTCCCCTCCGACAATCGTGGGCGGATCCAGTTGCGCGAACCGTCCGTGTTGAGCGTCGGGAGAACACGACCAGCGGAAACGGGAGCGTTCACTTCGCGACCATGTCCCCTTCGGGCGCCTTCGGCTTCGCAGGCGTCGTGCCCTGCAGCGTCCAGATGTAGGCCGTCACTTCATCCACTTCCTTGCCCGGGAGCAGCTTGCCCCACGCCGGCATCCCCTTGGCCAACACGCCAGCGACCACGGTGCCATGGATCTGCTCGATCTTCCCGCCATGAATCCAGTACGCGTCGGTGAGATTCGGACCGATCAGGCCACCGCCATCGGCCGCGTGGCACGCCGCACAATTCTTCGCGTAGACCTTCTGGCCCTCACTCACCTCGTGCGTATCGCTCACGAGTGCCAGCAGCTTGGCCGGATCGGCGGGCCCGAGGTCCTGCGGGTGCGCCGCGCGGAACGCCGCCATGTCCTGCTCGTAATCCTTGATGCGCCCCTGTCCCGTGCCGATGCCGCCCACGTTCAGCGCGTACGCCACGGAGAAGATGATCGTGGCCCAGAAGGTGATGACCCACCAGCGGGGCAGCGGATTGTCGTACTCCTGGATGCCATCGTACTGATGGTCGATCAGCCGGTCCTTCTCGTCATCAGCCATGATCAGCGTCCCCGCGCCGACGTGGGCGCCTGTGGTTGGTCATCATCGAGCGGCAGCAGCGCATCCTCGTCGAACCGGCGCTTGTTCGCCGGTCGGAAGGTCCAGATCGCGATGCCGACAAAGGCCAGCATGAAGAGCACCAGCGCCCATTCGGCGTAGATCGCCAGTCCGGCGTGGCTCATGATGTCGGAGAGCTTCACTTGCCACCTCCCGCCGAAAGCGACGGTGACACCGGTGTCGTGGTCGCCACCCCCGCCGTCTTGATGTCGCGTCCCAGGCGCTGCAGGTAGGCGACCATGGCCACCACTTCCTTGTCCTCGAGTCCGGCCGGCCCGCCGTTCTTCACGACGTCGTCCGCGATTTCCTTGGCCTGCGCCTTCGCCATCGCGAGGCTGTTGTTCACCGCCTCGCCGTACGGCACGCCCAGCATCGCCATGACTTCGACACGCTTCGGGATCACCGCCCAGTCAATCGTGTTCGTCGCGAAGTTGCCGTACGTGGGCATGATCGACTTCGCCGCGATCTCGCGCGGATTCGCGAAGTGCCGCACATGCCAGAGGTTCGGGTACTTGCCCCCTTCGCGCGCGAGGTCCGGCCCGATGCGCCGCGACCCCCACAGGAACGGGTGGTCGAACACCGACTCGCCCGGCTTCGAGTACTCGCCGTACCGCTCCGTCTCGTAGCGCAACGGGCGGATCATCTGCGAGTGGCAGTTGAAGCACCCCTCGCGGATGTACAGGTCGCGTCCGTGCAGCTCGAGCGGCGAGTACGGCTTGACGGATGCGATCGTCGGCACGTTGCTCTTGATCAGGAAGGTCGGCAGGATCTCGAACAGCGAGGCGACGATCACCGCGACCGCGGTCAGGACCGTGAAGAGGACGGGCATCCCCTCCCAGCGCCGGTGATAGCGCATGCCGGTGACCCACCCCAGCATCCCTTCCCCCGCCTTCCGTGACGACGGCTCCGGTGCGAGCGCCCCGAGCCGCGCCGCGCGGATCACCGGGACCTCGTACGTCGCCGGTCGTGCACGCCACGTCATCAGGATGTTCCAGCCGAACATCAGCATGCCGATGATGTACATCGTGCCGCCGACCACGCGCAGCCAGTACATCGGCATCAGGCGCGCCACCGTCTCGACGAAGTCGGGATAGGCCAGTCGCCCCGTCTCGTCGAACGCGCGCCACATCAGCCCCTGCGTCACGCCGGCCGAGTAGATGGCCACCACGTAGAGCAGGATGCCGAACGACGCCACCCAGAAGTGATACTCCGCCAGCTTCTTGCTGAAGAGCGGCGCCTGGAAGAGGCGCGGGAGCAGCCAGTAGGTGATGCCGAAGATCATGAAGCCGTTCCACCCGAGCGCGCCGGTGTGGACGTGCGCGATGATCCAGTCGGTGTAGTGGGCGAGCGCGTTCACGCTCTTGATCGAGAGCATCGGGCCCTCGAACGTGCTCATCCCGTACGCGGTGATGCCGACGACGAAGAACTTGAGGATCGGATCGTCCACCACCTTGCTCCAGCCGCCGCGCAGCGTGAGCAGGCCGTTGATCATCCCGCCCCACGAGGGGGCCCAGAGCATGACGCTGAACAGCATGCCGACCGTGGTGGCCCACTCCGGCAGCGCGGTGTAGTGCAGGTGGTGCGGGCCGGCCCAGATGTACATGAAGACCAGCGACCAGAAGTGCAGGATCGACAGGCGATAGCTGAACACCGGCCCCTCGGCCGCCTTCGGCATGAAGTAGTACTTCAGGCCGAGGAAGGGGGTCGTCAGGAAGAACGCGACCGCGTTGTGCCCGTACCACCACTGCATGAAGGCGTCCTGCACGCCGGCGTAGATGCTGTAGCTCTTCAGGAAGCCGGCCGGGACAGCCAGGTTGTTGAAGATGTGGAGCACGGCCACCGTGACGATCGACGCGATGTAGAACCAGATCGCGACGTACAGGTGGCGCTCGCGGCGCTTGATGAGCGTGCCGATGAAGTTCACCGCGAAGATGACCCAGACCACCGCAATCGCGATGTCGATCGGCCACTCCAGCTCGGCGTACTCCTTGGCCTGCGTGTACCCGAAGGGCAGGGTCAACGCCGCCGCAAGGATGATCGCCTGCCAGCCCCAGAAGTGGAGCTTCGAGAGCAGGTCGGAGAACATCCGTGCCTTGAGCAGGCGCTGCGTCGAGTAGTAACCGCCCATGAAGAAGGCGTTGCCCACGAAGGCGAAGATGACCGCGTTCGTGTGCAGCGGGCGGAGGCGGCCGAAGCTCGTGATCGGCAACCCGAAGTTGAAGATCGGGTTCGCGAGCTGCAGTGCGATCAGCAGCCCGACCAGCATCCCGATCAGCCCCCACACAAAGGAGGCGACCATGAATTTGCGGACGATGTCATCGTCGTACGTGAACTCGTCCATGATGACGCCCGGAGCGGCGACTTGCGACATGACGGGTGGTGCCTCGCGGTGTGGGTTTCCGCGTAATATTTCCGGACAACACGTCATCTTCTGTAAGGAAAACCCTGAGTCTCGCGCCCCCGCGCCCGACGCGATGGTGCTGGTTCCCCTACCGCCCCGCCAACCTGAGCGCCCCCCGTCAACCTGAGCGCCCCCCTGTCAACCTGAGCGCCCTGTCGTCCTGAGCGAAGCGAAGGACCTGCTTCTCCTGTCATCCTGAGCGAAGCGAAGGATCTGCTTCTCCCGCCCCACCCCCCCCGCCCGCATCTTGCCCCACGCCTCAACCCTGCCCGGAGCCCCCCGCATGCCCGTCCGCCTGTCGCGCCTCGCCGTCCCGCTCCTCGTCCTCGCCGCTGCGGCACCAGCCGCACGCGCGCAGCTCCCGCAGGCCGAGTACGCCGACCACCGCGCCGCCTTCGCGACCGCCATCGCCGACGGCATCGTCTACGCCGCTGGCGGCCGCAACCCGGTCGCGGACTTCGGCCCGTTCTACCAGTTGCCCGCCTTCACCTACCTCACCAACTATCGCGAGCCCGACGCGGCCTTCGTGATGCTCGTCCAGGGCGGGCGCGCCACCAGTTGGCTCTTCACCACGACCGCCGACCCGCGCCGCGCCTTCTACTACGGCCGACGCGCCGACTCGGCCGCCCTCTCCCGGACGCTGGGCCTCACCGCGCGCCCGATCACCGCGCTCGCGGGGGTGCTCGACTCGCTCGCCGCCCTCAAGCTGCCCCTGTACCACGTGGCCGACTTCGAGAGCAACGACTTCCAGGGCGCGGACTCGCTCACGCGCGGACGCAGCACCGTGCGCGCCCTCGCCGCGCGCGTTCCCGGCCTCCAGGTGCGCGACGGCCACCCGATGCTGAACCGGATCCGCGCCCGCAAGTCGGCCGCCGAACTCGCCCTCATCAAGAAGGCCGCGCAAATCTCCGCCGACGGCCATCGCGCCGCGATGCTCGCCCCCGAACCCCGCTTCGAGTACGAGGTGCAGGCTGCCGTCGAAGGGGGGTTCCTGCGGGGTGGCGCTGCCCGTCCGTCGTACGGGTCGATTGTCGGGGCCGGCATGAACGGCACGCAGTTGCATTACATGAAGAATCGCGCGGCCGTGGCCAAGGGCGACCTCATCGTCATCGACGCGGGCGCCGAGTACGAGGGATATGCGGCCGACGTCACGCGCACCATTCCCGCCAGCGGCAAGTACACCGCCCAGCAGCGCCAGCTCTACCAGCTCGTGCGCGATGCCCAGGCGGCCGCCGAGCGGAACTCGAAGCTCGGCCAGTCGAGCGTCGCACAGCTGGATTCATCGGAACGCGTGCGCATTGCCGGACTCGCCAAGCTCGGCCTGATCGAGTCGGCCGAGGCCACCTTCGATCCTCCGTGGAAGGTCGATTGTGCCGCACAGCCGCGCCAATGCCAGCAGGGGATGCTCTGGATGATCCACGGCATCAGCCACGGCATCGGCCTCGAGGTGCACGACCCCGCGCAGTTCTACGAGGGCGACCGCACCTTCAAGGCGGGCGACGCCTTCACGATCGAACCCGGGATCTACATCAGTTCCCGTTCGCTCGACGCGCTCCCCGACACGCCGAAGAACCGCGCCTTCATCGCCAAGGTGAAGGCCACCGTCGCGCGCTATGAAGGCGCCGGCGTGCGCATCGAGGATTCGTACATCATGACCGAGCAGGGGCTCGAGCGGGTCTCGCTCGCGCCGCGCGAGATCGCCGAGATCGAAGCGCTGATGGCCAAGCGCACGCCACGCGTCCAACCCTGATGTCGTCCTGAGCGAAGCGAAGGACCTGCTTCTCTCCTCCCCCTCCTCCTCCCCCCCTCCCCCCCATGCCCCACGCCTTCCCCGGCAAGGTCGCCTTCATCACCGGCGGAGCCACCGGCATCGGTCGCGCCACGGCGCTCCAGTTCGCCGCGGCCGGCGCCCACGTCGTCGTCGCCGACTTCAACAGCACCGCCGCCCAGGCGACGGCGGCCGAGTGCTCCGAGCTCGGCCCCAAGGCCATCGCCTGCACCGTCGACGTCCGAGAGGACGCGCAGATCGCCGACGCCGTCGAGCGCACCGTGTCCATCTTTGGCACCCTCGACATCGCGCTCAACGCAGCCGGCGTCGGCGGCTCGGAAGTTCGAACCGCCGACTACGATCCCGCCGACTGGGACCACGTCATTGACGTCAACCTCACCGGTGTCTGGCGCTCGATGCGCCACCAGCTCCCCGTCATGCTCAAGAAGCAGTCGGGGGTCATCGTCAACGTCGCGAGCGTGGCTGGCCTCAACGGCTTTCCTCGGCATCCCGCCTATGCCGCCAGCAAGCACGGCGTCATCGGACTGACCAAGACAGCCGCGCTGGAGTACGGCCGCAAGGGGATCCGCATCAATGCGCTCTGTCCCGGCTTCACGCTCACCCCCATGGTGCAGCAGATGCTCGACGCCGGCCTGCCCGAGGCGGATCTCGCCAGTCGCGTGCCGCTCGGTCGGCTCGGGACCGCAGAGGAAATCGCGGCCACCGTGCTCTACATGTGCTCCGACGCCGCCGCCTTCATGATCGGGCACTCGCTGGCCATCGACGGGGGCATCATCGCAGGCTAAGGCGCCGATGCACCGCACACTGTACCAATAACGGCCGCCCCGGGGAGACGCCCCTCCCGGGGCGGCGTGCTATGGCACCACCAGTTGCTTCCCGGCCTCGCGCAGTCGCGCCGCATGCGCCGGCTTGCCGCTCTTCTCGCGCAGAATCGGCGCATAGAAGCCCAGCATGCCGCGCAGCCGAGCAAGCTGCCGCTGCGCGGACAGCGCGGTGAGCCGATCGGTCCCCGCCGCGTCCTTGAGCAGTCGGCGGGCGCCCAACCGATCGAGCAGATCATCCACCGACGGCGGCTCCTCGCGCCGTTCTTCCCACGCCAACACGGTGAGAATCCGGTCCTGTTGCGCGAGCTCACGCGCCAGCATCGGGGCGAGCGCGCCACGCAGGGCGACGAGCGCCGGTCGACCGCGAAGCGCTGCCGCCTGCTCGCGCGCGGCATCGCCCTCGGGCCATCCGTGACCGTCACGGGCCAGCTCACGCAACGCTTGCTCTGCCACGTCCAGTTCTGATGCCGCCTCGAGCGAGTCCGCGCGCGCACGACTCGCCGCGAACGCCGCGTGCACGAAGGCAGAGTCGAGTGGCCGGCGCCCGCTCAGCATCGCGCGGAGTTCCAGCCACGCGAGCGTGCGCGCGATCTCGTCGGCTGGCGGCCAGCCGTGCGCACCATCAAACGAGGCGAAGCGCGACGGCGTCCCCGCGCTATCCACGGACCGCGCCAGCGCACGCACCTCCGCGTAGTTGAAGTCGCGGTTGCCGGCGGTGAGCGCCACCGAGACGCCGGCGTCACCGGCAATGAGCGCGTCGGCGCTGGGGGCCGGAAGCGCGGCCGCCGCGCCGATGATCCCCGCGACATTGTCCCGATAGTCGCGCCAGATCAGCCAGCAGATGCGCGCCGTCCCGCTCATGCCGGTGAGGTAGACCCGTCGCGAATCGAAGGCGAACGCCCCGACCGCCCAGTTGTACATCGACGTCGCCGACTCCACCGTTGGCGTCTCGTCGCCGTTGTCCGAGCGCGGATCTTCGGCGCTGGCCACCACCCAGCCCAGTCGCTCGGCTGCGGGCGCGAAGGCGCGGAGTGCAGTCAGCGCGCCACCGCCAGGATCAAGCACGATGAGGAGCGGCGCGCGCGGCCGCTGCGGGCGCGAGGGCATGTAGACGGCAAAGGCGCGGCGCGGATCGCCGGCCCAGGTCACGTGCTCGGTGATGACCCCCGGGAGCGGCGCCGACGTGGTTGCCTGCGCGGCCCCCGTCGACGCGAGGGAGCATGCGGCGAGCCAGAGCGCAGCGCAACGTCGCATCCTGCAGGGCCTCGGCATGCTGGTCATACGCGGCGCCGTGCAGAATGTTCGGCTCGCGGACCGGGCGCCCACGAACGACAAACGGCGCCTCCCCCGGGGGAAGCGCCGTAACCGGATGCGTCGCGCGAGGCGACGACACCAGAGCCACAGGTCGGGATTGAACCGACGACCGCTCGATTACGAATCGAGTGCTCTACCACTGAGCTACTGTGGCGAACCGTACGTGCGGAGGAACCAACGTGCCCTGGCTCGGATTCGAACCGAGACGCCTTTCGGCACCACCCCCTCAAGATGGCGTGTCTACCAGTTTCACCACCAAGGCATCGCGCCAACCTGCCGCGCGAGTCGTGCACCCAATACTGCGAGCCAATTCCAACGGGAGCGACGGGGCTCGAACCCGCGACCTCTCGAGTGACAGTCGAGTGCTCTAACCAAACTGAGCTACGCCCCCTCCGTACACCTGCACCTGCGCCGTACACCAGCCATAGCCCCAACGGGAGTCGAACCCGTCTCCCGACCTTGAAAGGGTCGTGTCCTAACCGATAGACGATGGGGCCGATCGATCGCTGGGGTCCTGAATATCGGTAACGGGATTCGAACCCGTGTTCCAGCCTTGAGAGGGCCGTGTCCTAGTCCCCTAGACGATACCGCCGTT
>JANMLN010000200.1:0-28289 GCA_031372565.1 Gemmatimonadota bacterium
AGATGGTGATGCCGGGGGACAACATCCAGATGACGATCGAGCTGATCACGCCGATCGCGATGGAAGAGTCGCTGCGCTTCGCGATCCGCGAAGGCGGGCGCACGGTCGGTGCCGGCGTCGTCACCAAGATTCTCGCGTAACACACGAACATGCACGGGGCGCCGATCGCAACCGCGATCGGCAGTCCCGGCTTCTCCCGAAGGACTGAGCAATGGCGCGCGACAAGATCATCATGGCCTGCAGCGACTGCAAGAATCGCAACTACTTCACCACGAAGAACAAGCGCACGCACCCGGAGCGCGTCGAGTGGAAGAAGTACTGCCCGCGCTGCAACAAGCACGTGGTCCACAAGGAAACGAAGTAGTCATGGCGGACGACGTCGTCGTTCCCGCGTCGCTCCCCACCCGCATCGTGACGTTCTATCACGATGTGGTGGCGGAGCTCAAGCGCGTCACGTGGCCCGATCGGCCGCAGGTGCAGCAACTCGCCATCGGCGTGATCGTGCTGTCCCTGACGATCGGCGCCGTCATCGCCCTCCTCGACCTCACGTTGCAGAACGTGCTGGTCAAGTGGATTCCTGCGCTCTTCACGGGTCGCTAAGGCACATGATCGAGACGATGACCCACCGCTTCTACGCCGTGCAGGTAACGGCGGGGCACGAGAACAAGGTCCGCAACCTGGTCCAGCGGAAGATCGACACGGACCCGGCGGCACCGGAGGCGCGTGGCATCCGGCAGGCGATCGTCCCGACGCAGGATGTCGTCGAGATCAAGAACGGCAAGAAGGTCACCGTTGAGCGGAAGACGTTCCCCGGGTACGTGCTCGTCGAGATGGTCCTCACGCAGGGGACGCTCCACGAGATCGGCGGCATCCAGGGGGTCATCAAGTTCGTGGGCAAGGATCGCGAACCGGCCGCGCTGCGTGACGATGAAGTGAAGCGACTCCTCGGCGAGGAGCTCGAAGCCGAGCCCGAGGCGCCGAAGGAAGAGATTCCGTTCCTCGTGGGTCAGGCGGTCGCGATCACCGAAGGCCCCTTCACCGACTTCAACGGCACGGTCGAAGAAGTCATGCCCGACAAGGGCAAGGTGCGAGTCTCGGTGTCGCTGTTCGGGCGCCCCACGTCGGTGGAGCTCGACTACTTGCAGCTCAAGGGGTACTGAGCCGCGGCAGGGCGTGAAGGTCCGGGACACCGGGGCCCCTGCGCGGGGCGGCTGCCTGACGTCGGCAGCGAGCAGCGCACCCGATAGGCGGTACAGCACGAGCCCTTGCGCGGGGCGGCCGGAGGTTGCGGCGAGGAGCGCACTGGTCGGGTACCACGACGACGATAAACAGACTGTGGGAGTTCGACGCGCGCGGACCGAATGGTTCGAGGCGCGACAACGTACGTGAGGTCATCACATGGCAAAGAAGGTCACGGGTTTCGTCAAACTGCAGATTCCTGCAGGCAAGGCGAATCCGGCTCCCCCCGTCGGTACCGCACTCGGTCCGCAGGGGATCAACATCATGGCGTTCTGCAAGGAGTTCAACGCTCGCACGCAGGGCCAGGATACGATCCTGCCGGTCGAAGTCACGATCTACGGCGACAAGTCCTTCACCTTCATCCTGAAGACACCGCCGACCGCGGTGCTCCTCAAGAAGGAGGCGGGGATCGAGAAGGGGTCCGGACAGCCGAATCGCAACAAGGTGGGCAGCGTCACCTCGGCGCAGGTCAAGAAGATCGCGGAACTCAAGATGCCCGATCTCAACTGCGAGTCGATGGAGTCGGCGATGGCCATGGTGGCCGGCGCTGCACGCTCCATGGGCCTGGAGGTACGCGACTAATGAACACTCACGGCAAGAAGTACCGCGCCGCCGCTGAGAAGCGCGAGGCGGCATCGCTCTACGCGCCCAAGGCGGCGCTCGAGCTCGTCAAGACGGTCGCGTTCGCCAAGTTCGACGAGACCGTCGAGGTCGCCGTCCGCTTGGGCGTCGATCCGCGTCACGCCGATCAGGTCGTGCGCGGCACGGTCGTGCTCCCCGCCGGCACCGGCAAGACGGTGCGCGTGCTCGTCATCGCCGTCGGCGACAAGGCCCGCGAGGCCGAGGCCGCCGGCGCCGATTTCGTCGGTCAGGAGTTCGTCGCGAAGATCAAGGAAGGGTGGACCGACTTCGACGTCATGGTCGCCACCCCGGACCAGATGGGCCAGGTCGGTCAGCTCGGTCGTATCCTCGGTCCCCGCGGCCTCATGCCCAACCCCAAGGCGGGCACGGTCACGATGAACGTCGGCCAGGCGGTGCGTGAGCTCAAGGCCGGCAAGATCGAGTTCCGCGTCGACAAGGGTGGCACCGTCCACGCCGCGATCGGCAAGGTCTCGTTCCCGATCGAGTCGCTCGAACAGAACTTCGGGGCCTTCATGGACCAGATCGTGCGCGCCAAGCCCGCCGCGGCCAAGGGCGTGTACGTGAGGACGGTGGCGGTGTCCAGCACCATGGGCCCTGGCCTCCGCATCGACACTACCCCGTACCGGTAACGAGCCATGAAGCGTACCGACAAGGAACGGCTCGTCGCCGAGCTGAAGGATCGCATGAAGGGCGCCAACGCCCTGTACTACACCGACTTCACGGGGCTCAACGTGAAGCGCATGACCGAACTCCGCCGCCGCCTGCGCAAGGCCGGTGTCGAGTACGTCGTGATCAAGAACACCCTCGCGCTCAAGGCGGTCAACGAGAGCGGGCTCACGGCGTCGCCCCTCAAGGGACCGACGGGCGTGGTCGTGGCGAAGGATGCCGTCGCCGCGGCAAAGCTGCTCACCGACTTTGCGAAGGAGAACGACGCACGGCCGAGCGTGAAGGGCGGCCTGTACGAAGGCGAAGTGATCGATGCAGCGATGGTCAAGAAGTTGGCCACCCTGCCGTCGCGCGACGAGGCCCTCGGCCAGATCGCCGGCGCGTTCAACAGCGTCCTTGCCATGTTCGCCCTTGCGCTCGAAGCGCGTGCTGCGCAGCTCGAGCCCGAAGCGTCCAACTGATTCCCCAGGCGTCTGCCTGACCAACACGCCCCAGGACGACCTGGGGGAACCACGGAGACACACACAATGACCGCCACGATGAACAAGGACGACATCCTCGACGCGATCGCGAACATGAAGGTCGCGGAGCTCGTCGAGCTGAAGGATGCTTTCATGACGAAGTTCAACGTCACCATCTCCGCCGTCGCGGCCGCTCCGGCCGGTGGCGCGGGTGCTGGCGGCGCCGCCGCTGTCGAGGAGCAGACCGAGTTCTCGGTCGTCCTCAAGGAGGCCGGTGGCAAGAAGATCCAGGTCATCAAGGTGGTCCGCGAGATCACCGGCCTGGGCCTGAAGGAAGCGAAGGACCTGGTCGACGGCGCACCGCAGGTCGTCAAGGCTGGCGCCTCGAAGGACGAGGCCGCGCAGCTCAAGGCCAAGCTCGAAGAGCAGGGCGCTGTCGTCGAGGTGAAGTAAGGGCTGTTGGCGCTCACCGGCACTCTCCGGTGAGCGCCTCCCCCTCGCTTCCCCCCGACCGGCTCTCGATGCTCCGTACCGCCCGCACCGCATTCCGTACCTCCGTTCGCCCGTTCCGCCCGCGCCGCTCCGGCGCGGGTGCGGCCGGGCCTTTCACCTGTCCGACCGGGTGATCCATGGCTGACCTGATGAAGCAGATCTCTTTCGGCAAGCTCGAGCAGGGGATGGATATGCCCCATCTCCTCGACATCCAGGTGCGCGCCTTCGACGCGCTCCTGCAACTCGACGCCACCGCCCACGACCGCGAAGACATCGGTCTCGAACGGGTCTTCAAGGACCTGTTCCCGATCACCGACGTCCACGAGAACTTCTCGCTGGAGTTCAAGCGCTACACCCTCGGCGAACCGAAGTACACGGTCGAGGAGTGCATCGAGCGCGACATGACCTATTCCGCCCCCCTCAAGGCGACGCTCTCGCTGCGCGTCTTCGAGGATCAGATGGGCGAGAAGCGGCTCAAGAACGAGATCGAGAAGGAAGTGTACCTCGGCGAGCTGCCCCTGCTCACGCCGCTGGGCACCTTCGTGATCAACGGCGCCGAGCGCGTCATCGTCAGCCAGCTCCACCGCTCGCCGGGCGTCGTGTTCGAGGAGAGCACGCACCCCAACGGCCAGCGCCTGATCTCGTCCCGCATCATCCCGTTCCGCGGGTCGTGGGTCGAGTTCACCGTCGACATCCACGACGTCGTGTATGTCCACATCGACAAGAAGAAGAAGTTCCCCGCGACGGCGCTCCTCCGCGCCTTCGGCTACGGGTCGAGCTCGGATATCCTCCGGCTCTTCTTCGCCGTCCGTGACCTCGACCTCGTCAAGAAGCGCGAGTCGCGCGTCGACCAGCGCGAGATCCTGGGCGCGATCATCGCCGAGGACATCACGTTGGTCGGCGAGAAGACTGCCGAGGACGCGCCCAAGGCCAAGACCAAGAAGGCCAAGGCCGAGCGCGAACGGTCCGAGACCGACATCCTCGTCCGCGAAGGCGACGAGCTGACGGAAGAGGTCTTCAACCGCCTCCGGCGTCAGGGCATCGAGACCGTCAAGGTCTTCGCCTCGCACACCCGGATCGATCTGCGCGATGAACTCGACGCCATCGAGCGCGGTGAGCGCGCCGAGCGCCGCCGCCTGGCCTTCGACGTCGCCGACGATGACGGCGAAGTGCTGGCCGAAGCCAACCAGCTCCTCACCGACGCGGTGATCAAGAAGATCCGCAAGGGTGGCGTGCTCAAGGTGCCGGTGTTCGTGACCTCCGGCCGCGCCGAGAGCACGATCATCAAGAACACGCTGGTCAAGGATCCCTGCGGCCTCGTGCTCGACGACAAGACCAAGCTTCCACGTCCCGCCTCCAAGGAAGAGGGCGAGGCGATCGCGCTGCGCCAGATCTACGCTCTGCTGCGTCCCGGCGACGCACCCAACAAGGAGACCGCGAAGCTGGCGCTCGAGCGCCTCTTCTTCTCCCCGAAGCGCTACGACCTCGGCCGCGTCGGCCGCTACAAGATCAACCAGCGCCTCGGCCTCAAGACCCCGGCCGGGCACACCGTCCTCACGGTCGAGGACTTCGTCGAGATCGTCCGCTACCTGGTCGAGCTCGCCGAGGGCCGCGGCCACACGGACGACATCGATCATCTGGGCAACCGTCGCATCCGCTCGGTCGGCGAGCTCATCGCCAACCAGTTCTCCGTCGGCCTCTCGCGCATGGCGCGGCTGGTCAAGGAGCGGATGTCGATCAACACCGACTCGGAGAAGATTTCGCTCGATGACCTCGTCAACGCCCGCACGGTGTCGGCGGTCATCCAGGCGTTCTTCGGGTCGAGCCAGCTGTCGCAGTTCATGGACCAGACCAACCCGCTGGCCGAGCTGACGCACAAGCGTCGCCTGTCGGCCCTCGGACCGGGCGGCCTCACGCGCGAGCGTGCCGGCTTCGAAGTCCGCGACGTGCACTACTCCCAGTACGGGCGCATGTGCCCGATCGAAACGCCGGAAGGGCCGAACATCGGCCTGATCACGTCGCTGGCGTGCTACGCGCGCGTCAACGACCTGGGCTTCGTCGAGACGCCGTACCGGTTGGTCAAGAACGGCAAGGTGACGGGCGAGATCGTGTGGCTCGACGCCAACAAGGAAGAGGACATGATCATCGCGCAGGCGAACGCCCGCCTGAACGATGACGGCACGTTCGTCGACGAGCTGCCGCTCTGCCGCCAGCGCGGCGACGTGCCGCTCGTGTCGACGGACCGCATCGACTACATGGACGTCGCGCCCGAGCAGCTGGTCTCGATCGCCGCGGCGCTCATTCCGTTCCTCGAGCACGACGACGCCAACCGCGCCCTCATGGGCTCGAACATGCAGCGTCAGGCGGTCCCGCTCCTCAACCCGCGCACGCCGTTCGTCGGCACGGGGCTCGAGGACAAGGTCGCCAAGGACTCCGGGGCGGTGGTCATCGCCAAGCGCGCCGGTGTCGTCACGCGCGTCACGGCCGACGAGATCATCATCGATGCCGGTGCGCTCGAGAAGAGCAAGCACAAGACGGACGACCGGGTCCCGCTGCAGCGCCTGACGCAGCAGGATCGCTACAAGCTCCGCAAGTACTGGCGCACCAACCAGGACACGGCCATCAACCAGCGGCCGCTCATCCGGCTGGGACAGAAGGTCAAGAAGGGCGACGTGCTGGCGGACGGCGCGGCCACCGAAATGGGGCAGCTCGCCCTCGGCGCGAACGTGACCGTGGCGTTCATGCCGTGGTACGGACACAACTTCGAGGACGCGATTGTCCTCTCCGAGCGCCTGGTCAAGGATGACGTGTACTCGTCCATCCACATCCAGGAGCTGGAACTCCACGTCCGCGACACCAAGCGCGGTCAGGAAGAGATCACGCGCGAAATCCCGAACGTCGCCGAGGAGTCGCTGGTCGACCTCGACGAGCGCGGCATCGTGCGCATCGGCGCCCAGGTCAAGCCGGGAGACATCCTCGTCGGCAAGATCACGCCGAAGGGCGAGACGGAGCTGTCGCCCGAAGAGAAGCTGCTGACGGCCATCTTCGGCGAGAAGGCGAAGGACGTGAAGGATTCGTCCCTCAAGGTGTCGCCGGGCACGGAGGGCGTGGTCATCGACGTCAAGATCTTCTCGCGCGTCGAGGATCAGGTCGTCGAGAAGGATCGTGGCGAGCGCATCGGCGAAGTGCGCCGGCTCGAGGGCGAGGAGAAGATCCGCGTCAACGACGTGCGCGATGCCGAGATGCGCGATCTGCTCGAGGGACAGACGGTGCTGATGGCCCTCCGGTCGGGCTCGGTCGAGGAAGCGATTCCCGCCGGCACCAAGCTGACGGAGGCGTTGCTCGCCGAGCTTCGCATTCCGGCGCTCGACCTCAAGACGTTCCGCGTCGAGAACAAGAAGGTCAACGAGCAGCTCCGCGAGATCATCGATGCCGCCAACGAAGAGAAGGCGAAGATCGAGGAGAAGGCGGAGGAACGCATCGACCGCATCCTGCAGCCGGATGAACTGCCCCCGGGCGTCATCCAGCTCGTGAAGGTCTACCTCGCCGAGAAGCGCAAGATCTCGGTGGGCGACAAGATGGCCGGCCGTCACGGCAACAAGGGTATCGTGGCCCGCATCGTGCCTGAGGAGGACATGCCGTTCCTTCCCGACGGCCGTCCGGTGGACATCGTGCTCAATCCGCTCGGCGTGCCGAGCCGCATGAACGTTGGACAGATCCTCGAGACCCACCTCGGGTGGGCCGCGCGCATTCTGGGCTTCTATGCCAAGACGCCGGTCTTCCAGGGGGCGAACGAGCGTGAGATCGGCCTGCTCATGAAGCTGGCCGGCATCACGTGGGCGCGCGGCGCACTGCGCCTCGATGCCGCATCGCCCGACATCACGGATGCGGAAGTGAAGCTGATCTGCACCGACCTCCGCCCGGATCATCCGGAGCGGGAGCGTGTGCAGCTGCTGCACGATGCCAATGTGAACGACATGGGAACGCGCGGCGTGTCGCAGGGGACGCGCGACGTGTTCCATCGCGTGCGCGACTTCCTGGCGGCTGCGGCCAAGGAGCTGGCGGCGCGTGAAACGACCGAACTCGGGTCGCAACACGGGCTGCACACGGGTGAGCCGGATGGCGATCTGCCCGCCACGCGCAAGTCGGAGTTCAAGGCCGCGCTCAAGGCGGTGGAGAAGCGGCAGGGGGCCGAGCCGGCCGACCTGCTCGAGGAGCAGGAGCTGCCGGCACTCGCCGCCATCCTGCGCAAGAAGTCGGAGGCCGACGTCGACGCGGCCGCCATGGAGTTGATGCGCCTCGCCGGGCTCACGCCGGGCGGCAAGGTGCGACTCCGCGACGGTCGGACCGGCGAGACCTTCCAGTCCTCGGTCACGGTGGGCGAGATCTACATGCTCAAGCTCAGCCACCTGGTCGACGACAAGATCCACGCCCGGTCCATCGGGCCGTACTCGCTGGTCACGCAGCAGCCGCTCGCCGGCAAGGCGCAGTTCGGCGGTCAGCGGTTCGGAGAAATGGAAGTGTGGGCGCTCGAGGCGTACGGCGCCGCGAACACCCTCCAGGAGATCCTCACGGTCAAGTCGGACGACGTCAACGGCCGCAGCCGCGTCTACGAGGCGATCGTGAAGGGGCAGAACTTGCCCGAACCCGGGATCCCGGAGTCGTTCAACGTGCTCGTGAAGGAGTTGCAGGCCCTTGGCATCAAGGTCACCCTCGGCGCGTCCGGCGCCGGGTATGCGGATGCCGAGGCCACCAGCGTGGCGGGGGAGGAGTAGACCATGATTGACTTCCGTAGCGAGCGCAACGCGCGCGCCTCGTCGTTCGACTTCATCCAGGTCCGGATCGCCTCGCCCGAGGAGATCCGTGGCCCGCGCGACCCCAAGGAGCGGGAACGGCTGGAGATGGCCGGCCTGCGCCAGTGGTGGTCGTGGGGCGAAGTGACCAAGCCCGAGACCATCAACTACCGGTCGTTCAAGCCGGAGAAGGACGGCCTCTTCTGCGAGCGCATCTTCGGTCCGGTCAAGGACTGGGAGTGCCATTGCGGCAAGTACAAGCGCATCCGCTACCGCGGCGTCATCTGTGACCGTTGCGGCGTGGAAGTCACGCTCAGCAAGGTGCGGCGCGAGCGCATGGGCCACATCGAACTGGCCGTGCCGGTTGCGCACATCTGGTTCTTCAAGACGCTCCCCAGCCCGATGGGGAACCTGCTCGACCTGACGCTGCGCGACCTCGAGAAGGTCATCTACTACTCGAACTACGTCGTCATCGAGCCGGGCAATCAGGACGTCCGCACCAACCAGCTCCTCGACGAGGACGAGTTCCTCGAGCTGCGCCGCAAGGCGCGCGACGAAGGCGACCACGCCTTCTCGGCCGACATCGGCGCTCCGGCGGCGCGTGAGCTCCTCCGTCGCATCGACGTCGACAAGGTCGCGGAGCAACTCCGCGGCGAGGTCGGCACCGAGACGTCGCAGCACCGAAAGAAGCAGCTGCTCAAGCGCCTCAAGATCGTGGACGCCTTCCGCAATTCGGCGCAGGGCGCCGACGTGCGCAACAAGGCGGAGTGGATGATCCTGGACGTGATCCCGGTGATCCCGCCCGACCTGCGGCCGCTCGTGCCGCTCGACGGCGGGCGCTTCGCCACGTCCGACCTGAACGATCTGTACCGTCGCGTCATCAACCGCAACAACCGCCTCACCAAGCTGATCACGCATCGCGCGCCGGAAGTCATTCTCCGGAACGAGAAGCGCATGCTGCAGGAAGCGGTCGACGCCCTGTTCGACAACGGCCGCCGCAGCAAGGCGATCCGCGGTCGCGGCAAGCGTCCGCTCAAGTCGCTGTCCGACATGCTCAAGGGCAAGCAGGGCCGGTTCCGCCAGAACCTGCTCGGCAAGCGCGTGGACTACTCGGGCCGCTCGGTCATCGTCGTGGGCCCGGAGCTCAAGCTGCACCAGTGCGGCCTGCCCAAGGCCATGGCGCTCGAGCTCTTCAAGCCGTTCATCATCCACAAGCTGGTCGACAAGGGCATCGCCGAGACGGTCAAGCGCGCCAAGAAGATCGTGGAGCGCGAGTCGCCCGAGGTGTACGAAATCCTCGAGGAGATCATCAAGGACCATCCGGTGCTCCTCAACCGCGCCCCGACGCTCCACCGCCTGGGTATCCAGGCGTTCGAGCCGGTGCTGGTCGAGGGCAAGGCCATCCGTATCCACCCGCTCGTCTGCGCGGCGTTCAACGCCGACTTCGACGGCGACCAGATGGCCGTGCACGTGCCGCTCTCGTTCGAGGCGCAGCTCGAGTGCCGCGTCCTCATGCTCTCGTCGAACAACATTCTCAAGCCGTCCGACGGTCGTCCCGTCGCGGAGCCCAGCCAGGACATCGTGCTCGGCTGCTACTTCGCGACCAAGGGCCCGGCCGACCTCGAGGCGATTGCCAACGACAAGAAGCGTCGTGACGCGCTGCCCCACTACGCCGACCTGGCGGACGTGGAGCTCGCGCTCGCGCACGGTCGCGCGATCTACCACACGCCGATCCAGTACCTGCTGAAGGACGGCGACAAGGACAGCTGGATTGTCACCACGGCCGGCCGCGTGTTGTTCAGCGCGATCGTGCCGCCGGGGATCAAGTTCCAGAACCGCGACATGAAGAAGAAGGCGCTCGGCGAGCTCGTCTTCGAGAGCTACCGCTTCGCCGGGCTGGCCGAGACCGTCGAGTTCCTCGACCGCCTCAAGGATTTCGGCTTCCGCAACGCGACGCGCGGTGGCGTCTCGATCGGGATCGAGGACCTGCACATCCCGCCCGAGAAGGAGACGCTGCTCCAGGAAGCGACCGTGCGCGTCGAGCGCTTCCAGCGCGCCTACCAGACGGGCAACATCACGAACGGCGAACGCTACAACAAGGTCATCGATACCTGGACGCACGCGAACTCGGACATCGCGGACGCGATGGTCAAGCGCATGCGCGAGTCGGCACAGGGCTTCAACCCCGTGTTCATGATGTTCGACTCGGGCTCGCGTGGTTCGCGCGACCAGATCCGCCAGCTGGCCGGCATGCGCGGCCTGATGGCCAAGCCGCAGAAGAAGCTCACGGGCGGCATCGGTGAAATCATCGAGAGCCCGATCAAGTCGAACTTCCGTGAGGGGCTGTCGGTGCTCGAGTACTTCATCTCGACCCACGGCGCCCGCAAGGGTCTCGCGGACACCGCGCTCAAGACGGCCGACGCCGGGTACCTCACGCGTCGCCTCGTGGACGTGGCGCAGGACGTGACCATCTCCGAGGAGGATTGCGGCACGATCCTCGGCCTCGAGATCGCGGCCCTGAAGGAAGGCGAAGACGTCATCGAGCCGCTCGCCGAGCGCATTGTCGGCAACGTGGCGGCGGAAGACGTGGACGATCCGCTCGCGCGCGACGAGAGCGGTCGTCCGGTGTTGCTGGCCGAGTCCGGCCAGCTGCTCGACGAGGAGACCGCCACGGCGATCGAGGAGTCGGGTATCGAGAGCATGAAGATCCGCTCGGTCCTCACCTGTGAGGCCAAGCGCGGGCTCTGCCGCATGTGCTACGGCCGCAACCTGGCCACCATGCAGATGGTCGACATCGGCGAGGCGGTCGGCATCATTGCCGCCCAGTCGATCGGCGAACCGGGCACGCAGCTCACGCTCCGCACCTTCCACATCGGCGGCACCGCGGCGCGTATCGCCGAGCAGACCGCCCGCAAGTCGAAGGTGGCCGGCATCATCGAGTACGGTGATCGCCTCGTCACCGTCACCAACCCCGAGGGGCAGCGCATCGTCACCTCGTACGAAGGCGACCTGGCCATCCGGGCCTCGAGCGATCGGAGCGCGGCCGTCTCGGCGCGCTTGCAGGTGCCGCTCGGCGCCATCCTCATCCTGGATGACGGCAAGAAGGTCGAGAAGGGCGAAGTCATCTTCACGTGGGACCCGTACACCAATCCGATCATCGCCGACATCGAGGGCACGATCAAGTTCGTGGACCTCGTGGAAGACGAGTCGGTCTCCGAGGAGCTCGACGAGCTCACCGGTCTCCGTCAGCGCGTCGTGATCGAGGACCGCGAGAAGAAGCTCCATCCGCACATCGAGATCTGGCAGACCAAGGGCGGGAAGGAGAAGCGCGTGCGCGACTTCGTCATCCCGGTGGGCGCGCAGCTCACCGTCGAGGACGGCGGCACGATCTCGGCCGGCACCATCCTGGCCAAGGTCAACCGCGAAGCGTACAAGACCCGCGACATCACCGGCGGTCTGCCGCGCGTCGCCGAGCTCTTCGAGGCCCGTCGCCCGAAGGACCCGGCCACGATTTCCGAGATCGACGGCGTCGTCCGGTTCGGCGAGATCAAGCGCGGCAAGCGCGAGATCTTCGTCCAGCCGATCGACAACGTGGCCGCGCTCGTCGAGGGTGCGGAACCGCAGCTGTACGAAGTGCCCGCGGGCAAGCACTTGCGCGTGCACGAGGGCGACCGCGTGCGGGCGGGTGACCGCCTCTCCGAAGGCCCGGTCAATCCGCACGACATTCTCCGCATCAAGGGCCCGCGCGCCGTTCAGGAGTACCTGCTGAACGAAGTGCAGGAGGTGTACCGCCTCCAGGGCGTGAAGATCAACGACAAGCACATCGGCGTGATCGTGCGCCAGATGCTCCAGAAGGTCCGCGTGGTCAACGCCGAGGAGACCGAATTCCTCGAGGGCGAGCACGTCGACAAGCAGGTCTTCCGCGACGTGAACGACAAGTCGCGCAAGAAGAAGGAGAAGCCGGCCACGTCCGAGCCGCTCCTGCTGGGCATCACGAAGGCCTCGCTCACCACGCAGTCGTTCGTGTCGGCGGCCTCGTTCCAGGAAACCACCCGCGTCCTCACCGACGCGGCCATCCGTGGCGCCAAGGACGACCTCCTCGGCCTCAAGGAGAACATCATCATCGGTCACCTCATCCCCGCGGGCACCGGCATGTACCGGTACCATGACGTGGACCTCGAAGGCGAGGCGGTGCCGGTGGGTGAGCCGCCCGTGGCGGTGGTCGCAGACCTCAGCCTGCTCGCCGGGATCGGCGGACTGGGAGAAGGGGCCCTCGCGGTCGGATTCGACGAGGAGTAAGCCCCGCTGTCATGGGTGCGACGGGCCGGGACGCGATACGCGTCCCGGCCCGTCGTCATTTTGGCCCCTGCGTTACCTTGACCAATACCTGCCGGGAGGCAACTTCTCCCTCCCGGAGCGCGATGGCAGATGCGGCGCCCGACCATTCCCGACCGGCAGCGCCCCGCTCCCTGAACTGGTCCCTGAGCCCGATGTCGAACTCCAAGCGCGCCTGGTTCCCGGCGCCCAACCCAAAGGGCTTTCCTCCCCCGGTTGGCCCCTACACGCCGGCAGTTCGGGCCGGCAACCTGATCTTCGTCTCCGGGCAGACCCCCCGCGACCCGATCACGGGAGATTCCGGCAACCCCGATGTGAAGGTGCAGGCGCGGCGCACCCTCTTCAACCTCAAGACGGTGTTGACGGCTGCTGGAGCCACGCTCGACGATGTGGTGTCGGTCACCGTCTACCTCGCGGACATGGAGGCTTGGCCAGCCTTCAACGAGGTGTACACCGAGTTCTTCAGCGAGCCGTATCCCACCCGTACCGCCGTCGGATGCACGCTGCGCGGCATTCTGGTCGAGATCAGCGCGATCGCCTTGGTCGAGGGAGGCGCTGCGGGGCAGGGCCCCCCTCCCGGTGGCGCCAAGGGGTTCCGGCCCGACATGACGCTCTACTAGCGCCGGTCGGCTGACGCGATGATTCTCGACGCGATCGCTGCGACGGGCAGCGGCGTCCGCCAGGTGGGTGCGTCTTCGGCGCTCCTGACCCGTTTCGTGGGCGCGCTCGCGCGCTCGACTCTCACCTACCCGCGCACGGCGTTCCGCCTCTGGTGGCGCGCGGTCACCAATCAGGTGCGCTTCACGGCGGCCGATGCAATTCCGTTCGTCGGCACGGTCGCCGTCGCGGTGGGCGGCATCGTGATTGTCGAAGCCAGCGCGCAGGCCATCAAGTTCGGAGGCCTCTCCGACACGCTCGGCAAGCTCCTGGCCAGCGTCATCGTTCGGGAACTGGGCCCGCTGCTCACGTCCATTCTGGTCATCGGGCGCTCAGGAACCGCAATCGCCGCCGAACTCGCGACTTGCCGCGTCTACGGCGAGATCGACGCGCTGGAGGCGATGGGCGTCAATCCGTTGCACTACTTCGTCCTTCCCCGCATCCTCGGGGCGGCCATCTCGGTGGCGGCACTCACGCTCCTGTTCGACGCGGTGACGCTGACCAGCGGCCTGCTGGCGGCGCGTGTCATCCAGAACATCTCGCTCGAGGAGTACATCGGTTCGCTCAAGCTGGCGATGCGGGCGTGGGATGTGGTCGAGGTGACGCTCAAGGGCGCCATTTCGGGAGCGGGAATCGCGGCGCTCTGCACCTTCGAGGGGCTCAGGGCCGGCCGGGCGCCGACCGAGATTCCGCAGGCCGTCACCCGCGGCGTCGTCGACTCGCTCCTCTTCGTGGTCGGACTTTCCGGCGTCTTCGCCGTGTTGCGCTACCTGTGAGTGCCTTCCGCGGCCACGATCTCCGGCCCCGGCGGCCGGCCAGCGAGTGGACGGAGCCCGTGTCATTCGACGTGCCCGAGGGTGAGTGGTTCGTCATTCGGACGACGCCGGTGCGCAGTGGCGAGCTGCTCCGACTCTGTTGTGGGCTGGACGAACCGGCCCCGCCAGGCATCATGGAAGTCCTGGGCGAGAATCCGGGAAGCATGCGTCGTGACGCGGTGTTCAATTTTCGGCGTAGTCTCGGTGTGTCGCTGCAACCGGATGGTCTCGTGAGCAACCTTCCGCTCATCCGCAACCTCATCGTGCCTCTCGTGTACAGTGGAAACCGATCGCCCGCGCAGGCCACCCAACGCGCGGAGGCCGTGCTCGAGATGCTCGAGCTCACCAACTGGGCGCAGGCGCGGCCGAGTGAGCTGCCGCCGGATCTCCGGCAGATCGCCGCCATCGCGCGCGCGCTTGCGCCCGAGCCCAAGGCACTCGTGCTTGAGGACCCCCTGAACGCCGTCCGCTCGCGCATGGCCTCGGCGGTCCTCGATCGGTGCAAGGCCATCGTACCCTCTGCCATCGTGACCGTCTTCCGGCGGTTCGAGCCGCTGTACGACATCGCGGATCACCTCGTCCTGTGGGACTCGCGCGGCTTCGTCGATGCGGGCGAGGGGGTCGCATGAAGTGGGAAAGCGCCGACCTCCGCGTTGGACTCTTGCTCGTCGCTGCTGCGGCCGTGGGCCTTGGCTCGTTCGTGTGGCTCACGCCGGCCGTCTCGGACGACACCCTGCCGTACTACGCCGACTTCCCGAGCGTGGACGGACTGGGCCCGCAATCGGAAGTCCAGATCGCCGGCTTCCAGGTGGGACGGGTCGCCGAGATCACGCCGCTCGCCGATCCGGTGAGCCGTCGTATCACCTTCCGCGTGCGCATGCAGCTGCGGCCGCGCATCGGCGGGAGCCAGCTGCTGCGACTACCCCAAGGGACCGTCGCCCGCATTGTCTCGGGTGGCATCATCAGCGGCGCCGTCGTCGCCCTCGAGTTCCCGCTGAAGAGTACGGGCTACCTCAAGTCCGGCGATGTGCTCACCGGGGCGGTCGCGCTCGGTATCAACGACCAGATCAAGCAGCTGGCCGAAGGCCTCGGCGATGACGTCAAGAAAACGCTGAAAGCGACCACGAAGCTCGTGGACTCGCTCCAGCTCGTTGCACACGACGCGCGCGGCGCCATCGGCGGTGTGACCGACCTGACGCGCGAGGGGAGGGAAGCCCTGCCGGTGCTGCTGGCCAACGTCAATCGCGACCTCAACAGCGTCGACTCGCTGGTGAACGAACTCCGGACCATCTCCCCGGCGCTCAAGGTGTCGCTCGACTCGGTCAACCTGCTCGTCTCCGATACGCGCAAGACGATCAACACCGTCAACGGGATGATGAAGGATCGCGAGCCCGAGGTGGCGCGCATCGCCGCCAACCTCGACTCGACGGCCGTCATGCTCCGCTGGTTCGTCGAACAGGTCGCGCGCCGCCCCATGCGCGCCATTACCGGCGTCACCATCCCCATTCTCTCGCCGCGCGATTTCCAGGACGCAAAGACGACGGACGCAAAGGCAGGCGACGCGAAGCCAGCCGAGGCCAAGCCCGCCGCGCCGACTGCGGCCCCCAAGCCCGCCGACAACAAGCCGACCGCACCCGCTGCGACGCCGGCCAAGCCACCCCTGAGGTAGCCCGCGCACGGGATGGCGGACTTCCTGCTCGGCCTCGCGGGTGCCTTCCTCGGCAGCATCGTGGTGCTGGTACTCGCGCGCCACTGGCTCAACCGGATGGCGGTACGCGCCATCATGCGCTTCCGGCCGCGCCTCGACCGGTTCAAGCTGACGGCCAAGCCCTATGTCATCGCGGATCTGATGCACGATGACCGGATTGCCGAGGCCGTGCGCGCAAACGCCGCCGAGCACGGTCGGGAGGAAGAGACCGTCTGGAAGCAGGTCGAGCGCTACCTCGACGAGATCGTCCCCTTCTTCAATGTGCTGCTCTACTACCGCGTGGGCTACACGTTGTCGAAGGTGCTGCTCGAGACGTTCTACAAGGTGTCCGTCGAGTATGCCGCGCCCAAGGCGGTCAACGCCCTGCCCAAGGATGCGGTCGTCGTCTACCTGATGAACCATCGCTCGAACGCCGACTACGTCCTCGTCAGCTTCGTGCTGGCGGGCGAGGTCTCGATTTCGTACGCGGTCGGGGAGTGGGCCCGCGCCTTTCCCCTCGAGTACATCTTCAAGAGCTTCGGGTCGTACTTCATCCGCCGGCGCTACCGTGATCCGCTGTACCACACGGTGCTGGAACGGTACGTGCAGCTCATCACGCGCAATGGTGTCACCCAGGGGATCTTCCCCGAGGGCGGCCTGACGCGCGACGGCAAGTTGCTGCCAGCCAAGATCGGGTTGCTCGACTACATCCTCGGCGTCGGTCGCGAGGCGGCGCTGCGCGAGCGCATGTACATCGTGCCAGTGGCGATCAACTACGACCGCGTGCTCGAGGATCGATCCCTGATCCTCGAACTCGCGGCGCGCGAGGGGCGGGTCAAGCGTCCGGGGCGATTCCAGCAGATGCGCGAGGTGGGCAACCACTTTCTCGGCAACGTGGCCCGTGCCTCGGCCGGCCGCTTCAAGAAGTACGGGCGTGCCGCGGTCACGGTCGGCGAGCCCGTTCCGCTGGCGCCGTGGTTCGCCGCGCAGGGAGGTGACGCGCTCTTTGCGCTCGAGCGTCCGGCGCGGCTTGCACGGGTTCAGACGCTGGCGGACGATGCGCTCCAGCGGATCGGCGCCATCATTCCGGTCACCCCGGTGCCGCTGGCATGCGCCGCGATCCAGTCACTGGATGCCGACTTCATCCCGCGACGGATGCTGCTCGAGCGGATGGAAGAGATGCGCGACGTGCTCGTCGAGCTCAACGGGCGCGTGTTGCGCGCCGATCGCGACATCGAGGAGACCTTCGAGCGCGCCTTACGCATGCTGGGCATGCGGAAGGTGTTGATTGCCAGTGGCGACGGCTATGTGGTCATGAAGCGCGGGCGTCCGCTGATCAGCTACTACGCGAACTCGATCGCACACCTGCTGGGGCCCTTCACGGCCGGGGTGCGCGAGCGTGATACACTCCCGGCGCTGGCCATGTCGGCACCGGAGCGCTCGAGCGCGGCGCTCTCGAGCTAGGGCTTCGGCTTCTTCTTCGGCTTGCCCTTGACCGGGGTGTCGGTCGAGCCACCGCTGTTGAACCCGACATCGCCCGGATCGCCGCTTTCAACGGCCGCCTCTGCCTCCACGATCGGCTTCTTCGCGCCAGCTGCTTCAACCGGCTTGCTCGACGACTTGCTCGACGACTTGCTCCCGGTGTTTCCCGCGGGCTTCGCGCTGAGCGCTTGTTGCGCCTTGAGCGCCTCCGCCTCTGCGGCGAGTGCGAGCTTGACGCTGTCGGCAGCACGCTGCGCGACGAGCGCCTGTGCGGCGCTGTCGAGTGTAGGGGCTGGCGGCACGACAGGAACCTCGGGCTCCGTGGTCCCCGCCACGGCAGGTGCCGGGGCCGGCGCTTCCTTGCGCGACATGAACACGGCCGCGCCACCTCCACCCACCACGAGCAGTCCGACCAGCGCGGCAATCATCGCCGTGTTCGACTTGGCCGGGGCTGCGGCCGGAGGAGCCTTGGCTACGGCCGCTGCGGGTGCGCCGACCAGCGTTGCCATATCGGCACTGCGCGGTGTTGGCCGCTTGCCAAGCGGAATCGGCGAGAGCGGCACGCTCATGCGGGGACGCCCTTCCATGCCGGTCTTCACCAGCTTGATCATCTGCGTCCGCACGGGATCGTCGTCGCTCAGGACGCGCGCGTCGAGCGCCTTCACGAACTCGCTCAGGTCGGGGAAGCGGCCCTCGGGGCTCTTCTCCAGCATGCGCATGATCGTATCGGCCACGTTCTTCGGCAGATCCTTCCGACGGTCCTGCAGTGACGGCGGGGGATCCATCAGGTGCCCCTTCATCACGGTCATGATCGAGTCGCCCTCGAAGGGCGTCTTGCCCGTGAGCATCTCGTACGCGACGATGCCCAGTGAGTACTGGTCGGCCGCACCGGAGATGTTCGTGCCCGAGTACTGCTCCGGGCTCATGTAGTACGGTGTGCCCACGGTGGCTCCGGTCATCGTGAGCCCCTTGGCCTCGGACACCTTCGCGATGCCGAAGTCGGTCACGATCGCCTGACCGTCCTCGTCCACCATGATGTTCGCGGGCTTGATGTCGCGATGGACGATCCCCTTCTTGTGCGCGAACTGAAGGGCGTTGGCCACCTGGGACAGGAGCGGACGTGCCATGTCGATCGGCATCGATCCGAGCTCCTTGATGATCGAGTCGAGCGGCCGCCCTTCGATGTACTTCATCACGAAGTACACGATCTTCGGTGCCATCCGGACGGCGTAGATCGGAATGATGTTCGGATGCTGCAGCCCGGCGGCCGTCTGCGCCTCGCGCTTGAAGCGCGCCACCGCGTCGTCCCCGTTGAGCAGGGCGGGACTCATCACCTTGATGGCCACCTTGCGGTTCAGCGCCAGATCCAGCGCGAGGTACACGCTGGCCATGCCACCACGTCCGAGCAGTCCGTAGATGTCGTACTCGCCGATCGTCGCTTCGATCAGGAGCGCCAGGACCTCGTCCCGCGCGACCTCCGGGTGCAGCTCCGGAGCGGCCGCCACCACGTCGCTCAGGTCCGTTCCGCAGCTACCGCAAAAACGCGACCCCGACGTGTTGGCGGTAGCGCACTTCGGGCAGGTCAGGATCGTGGACGTCTCGGCCATCGGCGCTACCTGGAGGACCAACAGAGTGTGCGGTGCATTACACACAGTCGATGCAAGGAACGCGCCGGAATCCCGAATCCCCGGCTCGCCGTCCTAATGTAGCCAAACAGCCGAGGTTCGCGAGCCCCCCAGAGGCCCTCTAAACGTACGTTTGCGTCACTCCCTGCCGCATTCTGCTACGATGTCGGCGGTTTCTTGGGTGGCGGGGGTGCTGCTTGTGGCGGAACGCCGATCGTGAATGGCACGCTGACGGCATCTTGGAGGCCGCCGCCCGTCGCCCGCAGGGTGTAGCCCTCCCCCGGTTGGCGAATCCGCACGTCGCGGAACTCGGCCACGCCGGCTTTGGTGTCGCTCGGGCCCTCGCCTCTCAACTCGGCCGTTCCATCGCCGGCGTTATTCTCGATCGAGAGCTTGATCTCGGCACGCGCGGTGTCCACCACGTTGGCGACGTCGTCGTGAATCTCGACCCGCACCACGAAGCGCTGGTCCGGAGCCGACACGGTTGCGAACTCGCGGAAGTAGAGTCGCACCGGCTTGCCGAACCGCGCGACGCTGAACGCAGAGCTCGTGCCCGTCAGGAGACCGGTGGCCGAGGCCACCAAGGCAATGCCATCCCCCCCCTCGGACACCGACAAGTTCTTGAACTGCGCGACGCCGGACTCGGCCTGTTGCTCCTTGGCTCCGGTCAGCGTGCCTGCCTTGCCGCTCAAGCCCAGCTGAATCAGGTCGGTGCCTTGTCCGACGTCATTTCCGATCGAGTCGCGGATGGTCACCTTGATCGGCTCGAACGGAATCTTCGCCCGGCGCGGCTCCGAGGTGGCGATCCCTTCGAAGCCGAGCGCGTACGGCACGCTCGGCGAGATCCGGAACGATGGACTTTCCGCCTGCTCGAGCGACGGAGACGTGAACACGTACTTGATGTCCGCCGCCGCGCCGCGCACCTGAAACTTGGAGAGGTCGAACACCGCCTCGCCGCGAATGGCACCGACGGGCGCACCCTTGGCGCTCGTGCAGGTGCCCGACGGGAGTGTAAACGAGCCCTGCCACGACTTGATGGGCGAGCCGGCCGTCGTCGATGTGCTCTTGAAGCTGCAGGTGGTGCCGATGGAAATCTGATTGGGGGCCGATGTCACCCGGTTGTTGTGCACATCCGCGATCATCACGCGCACCTGCCCCTTCAGATTCTCACCCGCGACAGCGTTCTCCGGCTGGTTGAGCACGATGAGCTTTGCCGCGGCGCCTGCCACCACGCTGAACGGGGCGCTTTGCGCCGGCGTCAGCCCACTCGCGCGCGCGACCAGCGTGTAGCCGTCAAAGGCACGCTTGATCTGCAGGTCGCTAAAGCTGGCCGTGCCAGCCGCGGCGGGAGTGCCGGTGCTGCCCTCAAGCCTGCTCCCTTCCGGCGCGCCTGCCCCGACCTCGAGCGTGATCTCGGGCGTCGCGGTCGCCACAACGGTTCCATCGCAGGACTGCACCGCGACGGTCAACGCCGGTGCGATCGCCGCTCCCGCAGTCGTCTTTTGCGGCTGCGACGTGAAGGCGAGCTTGCATGGTGCACCGGCATCGACGACGGCAAAAGGTGCGCTGGTGGCGGCCTCGAGCGTTCCACTCGTCGCGCGCAGCACGAAGCCGGTTCCGACGCCGCTGATCGCGAGCCCCGCCAACGTGGCCCGCCCCGCGGCAGCCGTCGCGGAGAGGGTGGGCGCGGACGCCGTGGCGCCCGCTGCATTCGACTCGAGCGTGACCATGATGTTGTCCGTCGAGTTCTCGACCACGTTGCCCGCCGAATCGAGCACCACGAGCTTCACGTCGGGGGTGATCGGCTTGCCCGGGTTGCTCACCGGCACCGGACCGTCGAAGGCCAACTTGCGGGGGGAACCGTAGCGCAACATCGTGAACGGCTCGCTCTCGGCGCTCGCCAGCGTCGGACCAGAGGCGAGCAGACGGAACCCTTGACCGTCCTCGCTGATCCTCAGGTCTGCGACCTTCGCCTCCGTCGGTGCTGTGGCCACGCCGGGCTGGGATGATTGCGCCATCACCTCGACCGTGCCCTCGACCGTGGCCTTCGGGTTGGGACTGACGCCGAGCGAGAAGGTGATCTTCACGGCGCCCGCGTTGACCGGGGTCCCGAGCGAATCCTGCACCTGGACGACCACGGGGAGCGGCGCATTGCGCACTCCGTCCAGCGGCGGCGTCTTGAAGGCGATCTGGTACATCTTGCCAGCCACGTCGAATGGTTGGCTCGTGCCGGCCTCGAGTGCGCCCGCCGACGCGACGAACGTGTACCCCCTGCCGAGACGCGTCAGAACGAGTTCGCTGAAGGTCGCGACGCCATTGACGGCCTTGCGCTTGACTGTGCCACCCAGCGTCGCACGTCCGGGATTCGCCCCCAGGGAGAGCGTGATCTCGGAGTTGTCGAGCGCGAGGTTGTTGTTCGCGTCGCGCACTTCGACCTTGACGACGTCGCGCTGCGAGCCCTGCCCCTGATTCATCAACGCGGGAACTTGGGTGACGACCAGCTTGGCTGCCTTGCCGGGCGAGGAGGTAAAAGGCGCGCTCACGCCGCGCGTGAGCCCAGGTTGCGCCGCGGACGCCACGACGAGTGTGGCCTCGCGCCCATTGGGGAGGCCGTCCACGCGCAGGTTCGAGAAGGTAGCAACGCCGCCCACCGCGCGCGCCACGAAGTTACCGCTGATCGGGTAGAACGGATTGACCGACAACACCAGCGAGTCCGTGGCCCCGCGCACCGGGTTGCCGCCGGCGTCGACCACGTCGACCTGAATCGTGCCGGGCATCTCCTGCCCGTACTCGAACTTCTGGGGCTGCGTCCGGAACTTGAGTCCGGCCGCGGGGCCCGTGGTCACGTCGATCTGGTTCTGCGACGTGTCGGCGGCGACGTCGGCCGCTTTGGCGACAATCCTGTACGCGGTGCCTACGCTGTCGATCTTCACGTTGTTGAAGACCGCCACGCCGTCGACCGGATCAACCTCGAGGGTGCCCTTCATGCTCGCCCCCGGCGGGCCACCGGTGAGCGAGAGCGTGACCGGTTCGGCGAAGCTGCGCACCACGTTGCCGCTGGAGTCCGTGCCGACGACCTTGATCGATGGCGCGATCACCGCGCCTGCGGTCACGTTGGGCGGCACGGCCACGATGCGGAGCTTGGCCACCGTGCCGACGGCGCCGACCGAGAAGCCCGCGCTGGTGTCCTTTTCGATGGCACGCTTCGAAAAGAACAGCAATTTGTATCCTTCGCCGGGCGCGCTGATCTTGATGTTGTCGAAGGTCGCGATGCCGTTGTTGGCCTCGACGACCGTGGTGCCCCCGATCGCTCCGGTGAGTCCCGGTCGCGGATGCAACGAGACCGTGATCGTGTCGCTCGCGGACGCCACCAGCGTGCGCGACGCGTCCACCACGCGCACTTGCACCGCCGGGGTGATGGGCTGATCGACCCCGGTCGGCTGGGGCTGCAGCATGATCTCGAGCTTCTTCGGGGCACCGACGTCGACGGTGATGCTGCTCGACGTGTCCGCAATGAGCGAGGGGTACGTGGCGACCAACCGATAGCTGCCCGGTCGCGAGAAGGCCGGCGAGAACACCCAGAATCCGCGGCTCTTGTCAAAGACCGGCGCGGACGGACGCAGCACCTGCTGTGGGCCGTCGATCAGCGTGAGCACCGGTTGGCCTGCGGGGCCACCCTTTGGGAGCCAGATCCCGCTGCTGTCGTGCACCGAGACCACGATCGCATCCTTCAGCGGCGGGTTGCCGGCCTGGTAGCGCTTCTGGCCGTCGATGCGCACGCGCGCGGGCGGCCCGGGATCGCGCACGGCGAAGGGCGCACTCGTCGCGGGGATGATGCCGGGGATGATCGTCGACGCCACCAGGGTGACGCCCTCGGCGGGGGTGGCGAACTTGAGATCCTTGAAGTCGGCGACGCTCTTCGCGAGATCCAACTTGAGCGTACCCGAAAGCGTGGTCGGAGCACTCGACGACCCCAGTGCCACCGTGATCGGCCAGCCCGCGAGCTGTCCCACGAAGTTCCCGCCAGAGTCCTGCACGGCCACGCGCAGAAACTTCAAGAAAAATCCCGCCTTGCCGATGTTGGTCGGGGCGGAAATGAACGCGAGACGCGCCGCCGAACCCACCACGACCGTGACCGCGCGGCTGTCCGCGCTGGCGACGCCCAGGGCCTGCGTGGTGGCGATCAGCGTGTAGGTCCCGAGCTTGTTGAGCGAAATGCTGTCAAAGGTGGCCACGCCGCCTTTGGCCGCGACGGTCAGCCGTCCACTGAGCGCGCCGCCCTCGGCATTGCTCTTGAGGATCGCGAGGGTGACGGAGTCGTTCGCCGTGGTGACCGGCGTGTTGGTCGAGTCGAGCAAGGCGACGCGAATGCTCGGGTTGATGCGTGAGCCGCCCTGCACGGTTTGCGGGGGTTGGCTCTGGAATCCGAGCTTGACGGGCGGTAGCGGCGGGCGACCTTGCGCCACTGCCGCCGATGCGAGGAGCGCCAGCAGCGCGGTGGTCGCGCCCATTCGATATGACAGCACGCGAGACAGAGTCACGGCGGTGCGGGAGGGTGGCGAAGGGCAGGCCGGCCGCGCATGGCACAGGGCGGCAGGCAAAACGGACACGGTATGAGTACGACGGCGGACGGGCGTCTGGCAAGACGGGGGGTGACAAGTGCCCTGCGCTGATCCTCCGATCCCCTGTCCGGAGGTCCCCCCAAGATTCGGGTCATTGACCGCTTGACCCTGCAACCCCGGGCTGGTAAATATCTGTGCTTCCCTCCAACCGCGCTACCCAACGGTGCGGTGTCGGCGGGAGTTCGTCTTCCGCAGCATTCTGAAATTCTCGCCGATGCCCACGATCAACCAGCTCGTCCGGCTCTCGCGCCGTGACGTTGTCGCCAAGGAAAAGGCGCCCGCGCTCAAGTCGAACCCGCAGAAGCGCGGAGTTTGCACGCGCGTCTACACCACCACTCCTAAGAAGCCGAACTCGGCGTTGCGCAAGGTGGCGCGCGTCCGTTTGGTCAATGGCTTCGAGGTGACCGCCTACATCCCGGGCGAAGGCCACAACCTGCAGGAGCATTCGATCGTGCTCGTGCGCGGCGGCCGCGTCAAGGATCTGCCGGGCTGTCGTTATCACATCGTGCGAGGCTCGCTCGACGCCTCGGGCGTCAACGGTCGCAATCAGAGCCGGTCCAAGTACGGCACCAAGAAGCCGAAGGCCGGCGCCGCAGGTAAGCCCGCAGGAGGGAAGAAGTGAGCCGTCGCAAGAAGTCCGTCAAGCGTACCATCCTGCCCGACTCGCGCTACGACAGCCAGACGGTCAGCAAGTTCATGAATGTCATGATGCTCGCCGGCAAGAAGGCGACGGCCGAGCGCATCTTCTACGGCGCCATGGACCTCGTCGAAGGCCGGACGTCGCAGCCCGGGGTCACGGTCTTCAAGCAGGCCCTGACCAACCTCAAGCCGGTCGTCGAGGTCAAGTCCCGTCGCGTTGGCGGTGCCACGTATCAGGTGCCCGTCGAAGTCCGCCCGGACCGCCGCACCGCGCTCGCGATGCGCTGGCTCATCTCCTTCTCGCGCGACCGCAACGAGAAGTCGATGGCCGAGAAGTTGGCCGCCGAAGTCATCGCGGCCTCCAAGGGCGAAGGCAACGCGATCAAGAAGAAGGAAGACACGCACCGGATGGCAGAGGCCAACAAGGCCTTCGCACACTATCGCTGGTAGCTGGTTCGCTCCGTGACATCCGCGCGCCCCGTCCGGACACTCTGGGCGGGGCGTGTACGTTCCGAGGGTGGCACTCGGCTTGTTGATCGGGGTATGCCCGGTCACATTTCGCTGGTTCCTCCGGCTATGGCACGAGGGTTGCACGTCGTCTGCGTGACCTTCCGGACTCCTTTCGAATGACAGCCTCCGCGATTCCAACGTCGGTTTCGACCGATCATCCCGCCGCAAGCGCCCCGCTGCTGCCGTTGGCAGTCGCGGGCGCAGCGTTCGCCTTCCTGTATGCCCGCCCGGCCATGATGCTGGCGGACGACTGGTGGTCGAACCCCGAGGCGGGCCATGGACTGCTGCTGGCGCCGGTGGCGATCTATCTCGCGTGGAAGACCGGCGTGCGCCCGAACGCGCGCGGCAACGTCGCGCTGGGGATTGCGCTGCTCGTGGTCGGAGTCCTCATCCGCTACGCCTCGGGGTTGGCCTCCGAACTGTTCACGATGAAGGCGTCGATGCTGATCGCGGCCGCGGGGCTCGTATCGGCGCGTTGGGGGGCGCGGCAGCTGCTGGTGTGGTGGCTACCGGTCTGCCTGCTCGTCCTGGCGATCCCGTTGCCCGAGCTGATTCTGAATGCGATCGCCCTGCCGCTGCAGTTCAAGGCCTCATCGATTGGCGCAGCGCTGCTGCGCGCGCGCGATATCCCGGTGCTGCTCTCGGGCAATGTCATCCGGGTGCCAGGGCATGAATTGTTCGTGGCCGAAGCGTGCAGCGGGCTCCGGTCGCTGACGGCGTTGATTTCGATCGCGGTGCTCGCGGGCGGCGTCGGACTGCGCCTGCCGCTGTCGCGCGTGGCACTCGTGGCGGTGGCGATTCCCGTGGCCGTCGTGATCAACGGCGTTCGCATCTTCATGACCGGATTCCTCGTGCTGTTCGTCGGGCCGGAGTTCGCCGACGGATTCATGCACACGACGGAGGGATGGGCGATGTTCGTCATCTCGCTGTCGATTCTGGGGTCGATCGCCTGGATGATGGGCAAGGTCGAGGATCGGATCCGGCCCTTGCCGGGTTCGGAGCGGGATGCCGCCGACGGTGACGACGATGACGCGCCGCAGGAGGCGATGGCATGACCGATTGGAAAGCGTGGATGCCCGCGGCGGTGTTGCTGGCCGGCTGTGCGCTCGTACTGGGGCAGCGTGAGCAGCTGGCCGTGCCCCTGGCCCAGCCGTTGGCGAGTGTCGACGGGACCCTGGGGCAGTTCACGTCGCGCGACCTGACGATCGACGCCGAGCAACAGCGGATCGCGGGGATGTCGAACTACCTGATGCGCGTGTTCAAGCGCGACACCATGGACGTGATGTCGTTGTACGTGGGCTATTACGAGCTGCAGCGACAGGGCAAGTCCATCCACTCGCCGAAGAATTGCTTGCCGGGGGCTGGCTGGGAGCCGATGTCGCAGACCGTGGTCAACGTCACGGTCGACGGCGTCGCGTACCCGTTGAACCGGTATCTGCTGGGCAAGGGCGCGGCGCGAGCGTTGGTGTACTACTGGTACGAAGGGCGCGGGCGGGTCGAAGCGAACGAGTATCGGGTCAAGTGGGAGTTGATGCGCGACGCGGCACTCACGGGACGGACCGAAGAAGCGCTCGTGCGGTTGGTGATTCCGCTGGCGCCGGATGCGAAGGCGCAGCAGAAGGAGGCGATCGCATTGCGTCGCGTCCTTCCGACGGCGGAGCAGGCCGACACGCTCGCGCAGATGGCAGCCAAGCGTTACATCCCTGAAGTGATGCGGGTGCTGCCGAAGCCGGCGGCCGCGTCGTGAACAACTCCGATGGATCACCAGGGGCCGTGCGCGGTCCAGCGACCAGGGCCAATGGCTGATGATCACGATTGAGAAGCTGTATGAGGGGCGGAACGGGCGGGCGCTCGCGTGGGCACTCTATTCCGTGTGCGCCCTCTTCTTGCTGTCCCCGTTGATGGACGTGCTCGGCGCCGTGCTGCCACCGCATCCGGGCAACATTCAGTGGCGATTCGGATTGATGGTGAGCGTGGCGCCCACGATCATGACCGGGGTCATTTCGCTGGCGATGTTCGCCGTGCTGGGGGTCCTGTTCGGCCATCGGGCCGTCCTGCGTACGGTCGGGCTGGTCGGGTTGCTCGCGGCGCTCACCTACCTGGCGATGATGGTGGTGTTCGCCATGGACCTCTTGCAGCTGCGACGGGCGGTCCCTCCCGATCGCCAGATTGCCTTCTGGATCATGACGCTCAAGTGCATGGCCCAGATTTTCACGGGCTCGTTCGCGCTGGTATTGTTGGCGATCGGTTCGGCGCGGGTGACCCGGCAGCGTGGCGGATCGTCCTCGTCGGTTGATGGTGGCGGAACGCGCCGAGGACCGCTGGTGATGGGTGGAGCGCGTCCGTCGCAGGATAATCCGGCCGTGTCCTCGGGCGCTGGTCTCCAGCACCCGGCGTAGGTCGAACCACCCGCGAGGCGGGAAGTGCTGCGTCAGGGTGTTGCATTGGTGCAACTACGCCTCGGTTCGATGGAATGTCCCCGCAGCGTAACAGTTGTACAAGTTGTTGATTTTTAAAGACATAGAGTACGGCTGGTCAGCGAAACCGCCACGGCGGCGGTTCGGTACGGTTCCTGCCAAGTAAAGACGTGGGAAGCGCTGTGTGCGACGATCGTTCGCAGTCGACTTGACCCACCGCTCACCGATTGAGGAGAAACAGATGCGCTCGAAGTCTATCATTCATGTTGGTCTGGCCGCGGTCGCGACCATGCTGACGGTCCAAGCTGCGAATGCGCAGACTTGGTACTCGGCCGTTGCGCCGGCGAACTACAGTACTGGGTTCTGGAACAACCGCTCGTCGGACAACGCGTCGTCGACCGACGTCTGCAACATCGGCGCCGTGCTGATGGGCAATGCGTCCAACTCGAACTGCAACGCTGAGGTGCCCGCTGGCCTCCTGCCGTTGTCCTCGGCGCAGCAGCTCACCGGTGGTCCTGGCGTGCGCGGTGCGTACCTCGCGGCCACGGGCAGCAGCGGCAACTCGACGACCGGCTGGCTGATGAACGCGGGCGAGTACCGGTTTGACCTGTACGGCAAGATGACCGGCGCCTGCCAGAGCCTGTCGTGCAGCAATCCCCGCTTCGGTTACTTCACGTTCGACAGCTTCGGCGCCCGTGTGCTGACTGAGATCGTGACCTCGATTCCGGGCAGCGTCACGTTCAACACGAGCAGCGCCTGGGGCTTCTGGATCGGCGCCACGCGGCCGCAGCCGGGCCCGGGGCTTCTCGCGGCGTACTTCTCCGACAAGATGACCTGCAATGTCTCCCTCACGCTCACCGGCTGCGGCACGGCCTCGGCGTCGCAGCAGCAGTTCGCGCTGTTCACCGGCACCGTCGGCTCCGCTCCGTCGCTTGCGGGCAACGTGATCCAGGCGCCGCTGCTCAGCCGCTACTGGATTGGCATGGAAGACGTCGCTGGTGGATCGGACTATGACTACAACGACGTGGTCGGTTCCTTCACGAGCCTTCCGGAGCCGGCGTCCTTCGCCCTCTTCGGCACGGGCCTCCTCGGTGTCTTTGCGGTCGGCCGTCGTCGCCGCAAGTAAGCGCAGCATCAATCGGTAGAGCGTAGCTCGACGTCCGTCTCCCCGGACGTCGTGCGCTCGGCCCCGGTCCTTACGGACCGG
>JANMLN010000038.1:0-11151 GCA_031372565.1 Gemmatimonadota bacterium
GTCGAGAAGAACGGCTCGAAGATCGCCGGGAGCACTTCGGGCGCGATCCCCGTGCCGTCATCGGAGACGTAGAACCGCACGAAGTGCGCGTCCGGGTGACTCGGTGCGGCGGTGGATGCCACGACAACGTCGATCCGGCCATTGTGTGCCGTGGCATCGCGCGCATTGACCACCAGATTGATCAGCACCTGCTCGAACTGCGTGGCGTCCATCTGCACGAGCTGCGGCGTCGATGCGACACTGATCGTCAGCGTCCGATCCTTGCCCACCAGACGCTTGAGCAGCTCACCGAGCTTGTTGACCTGATGGCTCACGTCGAAACGGGTGACCTCCTGGGGCGCCTGACGTGCGAACGCGAGGAGTTGCTTCGTCAACTCCTGCCCGCGCTTGGTCGCGCCCAGAATCACGTCGAGGTCCGCGCTCGCCTCTCCGGGCGGCGCACTGCGCGCCGACTCCGCGCTCATGCCGATCACCGCGAGCAGGTTGTTGAAGTCGTGCGCAATGGTCCCCGACATGCGGCCGACGCTCTCAAGCCGCTGCGAGCTCGCGAGCGCCACTTCGGCGAGTCCCATCTGTTCGGTCTGGCGGACGATGTTCGCGCGCTCATCATCGAGCACGGCGACGATCAAGAGCACGCTCACCACCACCAGCAGGAAGACCTGCAGGAAGATGACGGGCGGGCCGAAGCTTGGCACGGCACCATCGCGCACCGCGAGCGCCGCCGTGATCACGTTGACCACACTGCGCACGGCGAGCGCAGCGAACGCGATTCCCACGAGTCTGACGGCGAAGCTGCGCCCCGACCGGCGTCGCCAGATCGAATAGGCGTACCACGCCAGACCTCCTGAGAGGCCGATCGACAGCACCGACCCGATCGCCCCGATCATGGCTGTGCCGCGCACTCCCGGGGCTTCGTTGAGCGCGAGACTGCACACCAGCCCACCGACACCGATCGCCCACAGGCGTCGTGCCGACGGAAGCGCGCGATCCGTCCGACCAGCGAGCAGTCGGATGATGTGCCATCCCAGTGCGCTGCTGAGCAAGGGACTCAGCGGCACCACGCACGCGGCGATCACGGACGGCGCGTGGTCGGGAAGCCCGACCGCTGAGGCCGCGACGCTCGCCCAGAGCAGCGCAGCCCCGACAGTCTGGACCGCGAAGAAGGCCGTCGCGGCCCGCATCACGGGTCGCCCGAACGTCACCGTCAGGCCGATGCACGAGATCATCGTGCCCGCAGACAGTGCCGTCTGCAGGACCCAGATCAGGACGAGGCTTGGCGGTGAGATGTTCAGGTCCACGTTGGGTTCAACGCTCCGCCCGCTTCGCCAGCGTGCCGCGCACATCCTCCAGCGTTCCACCCGTCGCGCGCAGCGCCACCAAGGCGTGGTACAGCAGATCAGCCGCCTCCTCGACGGCGCGCTCCCGATCGCCGTCGGCACACGCCGTCACCAGCTCGGCGGCCTCCTCCCCCACCTTCTTGAGCCGCAGATTCCGATCGGCCAGCAACTTGGCGGTGTAGCTCCCGCTCGCCTCCACCGCCCCGGCACGTTCCGCAATCGTCCGATCAAGCGCGCCGAGCGCGTCCGCCGCCACGTCCCCAAAGCACGTGAGCGCACCGGTATGACACGCCGGCCCCGCCGGCCGGACCCGCGCCAACACCGCGTCCCCGTCGCAATCCGCGATCAACGACACCACCCGCTGCACATGCCCGCTCGTGCCGCCCTTGTGCCACAACCCGCGCGTCCGCGACCGATAGTGCATCTCACCGGTCGCCACCGTCTGCTCCAACGCCTCCCGATCCGCGGCCGCGACCATCAATACCTGGCCCGTCACCACGTCCTGCGCGATGACGGTCACCGTCCCGCCGCCCTTCGCAAAATCGAGCGCGTCCAGGTCGAACGACGCCAACTGTGATTTAGTATTCATATGATACGAAATGTCGTCAGCTCGAGAACGGGACGCCCAGCGCGGCCCGCGCCACGCCAGCCAGCGCTGCATTCGTGGCGATCGCGTCGGCGCCCCATGCCGTCGCGCGCCCCTGCCAATCGGTAAAGACGCCGCCCGCTTCGGTCACGATCGGCTGCACGGCGGCCGAATCCCACGGGTTCATCATCGGATCCACCATCACGTCCGCACGCCCGGTCGCGAGCAACACGTACCCGTAGCAGTCGCCCCACGAGCGTACCAAGCCGGCCTGCGACGCCAGCGACTCCCACCCGACGCGCTTGGCCGCGATGCCCCCCATCCGCTCGTCGGTCGTGAGCACGGTGGCGGCGCCAAGCGTATCAACCGCGCTCACCCGACAGCGCGTGTCGTTCCACCAACACCCCGCCCCCAGCGCGGCCACGACCAGCTCATCGACCGGCGGACAATACGTCGCCCCCGCCAGCACTGTATCGCCCTCGGCGACTGCCACCAGCGTGCCCCACAACGGCACGCCGCGCACGAAGCTCTTCGTGCCGTCAATCGGGTCGAGAATCCAGCGACGGCGCGCCTCGGGGCGCGTTGCGCCGAACTCCTCGCCCAGAATGCCATCATCGGGAAAGCGCGCACTGATCCACTCGCGCGCCAGCTGCTCCGCCCCGCGATCGGCGATGGTCACCGGTGAGCCATCGCCCTTGGTCTCCACCGCGACCCCCTGCCGCCAGTGACGCAGCGCAAAGGCGCCCGCCAGCCGCGCCACCTCTGCCACCGCCTGCACGAGCGACTCGCTCATGCGGCCGCCCGAACCGGGAGCCCCTCCAAGCGCACGGCATCCTTGCATGCCTGCACTGTGTGCACACCGTCATGCACGATTCCCGCCACGAGCGCAGCATCAGCGCCGCCCGCACGAAGTGCATCGACCAGATGCGCCGGCTCGCCCGCACCGCCCGACGCGATCACCGGCACGGGAACGACATCGGCAATCGCCCGCGTCAGCGCCAGATCATACCCGGTGCGCGCTCCGTCGTGATCGATGCTGGTCAGCAGCAACTCGCCCGCGCCACGCGCCACGCACTCCTGCGCCCACGCGATGGCATCGAGCTCGGTGCGCGTGCGCGCGCCATGCGTCCACACCATCCACCGATCCCCTTCTCGGCGCGCATCAATACTCGCCACGACACACTGCGCACCGAACCGTTCGGCGCTCTCCGTCAACAGCTCGGGCCGCGCGACGGCCGCCGAATTGATCGCCACCTTGTCGGCCCCGGCGCGCAGCACGCGACCGACATCGTCCACGGTCCGCACCCCGCCACCAACCGTCAGCGGAATGAACAGTCGCTCGGCAGTCCGCCGCACTGTATCAAGCAGCGTGCTCCGACCGTCCGCGCTCGCCGAGATGTCAAGGAAGACGATCTCGTCCGCGCCCTCGGCTTCGTAGCGCTCAGCCAGCAGGGCGGGATCGCCAATCTCCCGCAGGTCGACAAAGCGCGTGCCTTTCACGACGCGACCATCACGAACGTCGAGGCAAACGATGATTCTACGCGTCAGCATAAGAACACTTAAAGTGCATCATAGCGACAATCACTTGATCACCGCCGAAACGGCGCCCTTGGTCGAGAACACCGTACCCGTCTCCACAAAGGCATCACGGAGCGCAAAGCCCAGCGCCTTGAACGCCGCCTCGACGATATGGTGGCGATCGGTTCCACGCAGCACGCGCAGGTGCACCGTCGCCTTGGCGTGCTCCGCGAAGCTGCGCATCCAGTGGTCGTACAGCGAGCTGGGCAGCGGCCCGCGATAGAAGAACCGGCCGCCAGCGTCCAGGGCGCAGTGCACCAGCGCCTCGTCCATGGGCATTGACCGATCGCCGAACCGCGCCGCCGTCGGCGGAAGCTCAGCCGCCACGGCAGCCCCCACCGCGATGCCCACATCCTCGATCAGGTGATGGCGAAGGTCGCCCGAGGCGGTCACGCGGAGGTCGAGCCCCGCATAGCGCGCGAACGTCACCAGCATGTGGTCCAGAAAGGGCTCGCCCGTCTGCACCACCGCCGCGCCACTCCCGCGCACCAACTCCACGAGAATCTTCGTTTCGCGCGTCTCGCGCGTGATCGTGCTCATGCCGAGAACTCCTCTGCGATCACGCGCGGATCGAGCGCGCCGGTATAGAGCGCCATGCCAAGCACACAGCCGGCGACCCCGCGGTCCGCCAACTCGTGCAGATCGGTCAGCGTCCCGATCCCTCCACTCGCCAACACGGGGGCTTCGGTCGCCTCGGCCACGTCCTGCATCAGCGGCAGGTCAGTGCCCGTCATGAGCCCTTCCTTGTGCACCGCCGTCACCAGGAAGCCGGCGATCGGCAATCGGTCCAGCTCCTCGACCATGTCCAGCACGAGGCGCGACGTCGTCTCGGTCCACCCGCGCGTCACCACGCGCCGTTCGCGCACATCACACGCCACGATCAACTGCTGCGGGTAGCGCAGCGTCATCTCTTCGAACCACCACGGGTCCTCGAGCGCGCGCGTGCCGACGATGATCCGGTCGGCGCCCGCGGTGAGCAGCTGCTCGATCCGCTCCGCCGACCGCACGCCACCACCGACCTGCACATCCACGTCCACTTCGCGCAGAATCTCGGCGATCACATCGGCGTTGGACCCGCGACCGAACGCGGCATCGAGATCCACCACGTGCAGCCGCGTGAACCCGTACGCGACCCAGTTCCGCGCGACCGCCACCGGATCCTCCAGTCGCACGCGCTCCTCGGTCAACTCCCCTCCCACGAGCTGCACGCAGGCCCCCTCGCGCAGATCCACTGCGGGTATCGCAATCATGCTGCGGCCTCCTCGACCCAGGCGCGCACGAAGGCCAGCCCCGCGCGCGAACTCTTTTCGGGATGAAACTGCACGCCAACCGATCGTCCCGCACGCATCACCGCCGGAAAACGATCACCTTCGTGGGAACTCCACGCCATCACATCCTGCACACGCGTCGGGCGCACCACATAGCTGTTCGCGTAGTAGGCGACATCCAGCATGGCGGCGGCAAGGAGCGGCTCACGCGGCTCGTCCAGGGTGTTCCAGCCGATCTGGGGCACACGCGTCGCACGCAACCGCTCGACACGTCCGCCAAAGAGACCGAGGCCCAGGCCGTCGCCTTCGTCACTCCCCTCCGCCATGAGCTGCAGCCCAAGGCAGATCCCGAGGATCGGCGTGTCGCGCTGTGCCGCCGCACGCACCACCTCGAGGCCAGCGAAGAGCCGCTCTGCGGCAGGCGCGAACGCACCCACCCCTGGCAACACGATCGCGCGCGCATCGCCGAGCGCGACCGGATCGTGCTCAAGCTGCACGGTGGCGCCGCCCGCTTCCAGCGCCTTCACCAATGAGTGCAGGTTGCCGGCGCCGTAGTCGAACACCGTCACCGATGTCATGCGCCGACCTCGTGCGCAGCCTCGACGACGCGCGCAAGCGTGGACCACGGCGCCGACGCGATGCGCACGGCGGGGCCGATGACCGGCAGGTCGGCGAAGACCCGCACCAACACGCCGCGCGCCGAACAGGCCGCGGAGAAGGCCGCCGGATTGCGCACGGGCACACAGAGGAAGTTCGCGGCCGATGGCAGCGGCGCAAAGCCCAGCGCACGGAGTGCATCGGCCAACCGATCACGCACCGCCACCGCCTCGCGGGCATGGGCCTGCATCCAGGGCACGTCGTGGATGATTGCGGCCATCGCCGCGCGCTCGGCCATCAGGTTCACGGTGTAGGGACCACGCGCGCGCTCGATGTTCGCGATCACCTGCGCGTGCGCGACGCCGTAGCCCACCCGCAATCCGGCGAGGCCGAACGACTTCGAGAAGGTGCGCGTCACCAGCACGTTCGCACGGGATGCCGCCTCGTCGATCAGCGACTCGCCGGCGTAATCGGCATACGCCTCGTCGACGACCACCAAACCGCGCGCCTCGTCAATGACGCGCAGCAGCTCCGCGCGCGGCACGAGCGTGCCGGTCGGATTGTTCGGTGAACAGAGATAGGTGACCGCGGCACGCTCGGCGAGCAACGCCTCGGCATCGAACGGCCCCGATGCCGTGATCGACACGGGCCGTGCGGCGAGCCCGAGCATCGCTGCGAACACGGGCGTCATCACGAACGTCGGCGCCATCCAGGTGATGGACGCGCCCGGACCAGCGTAGGCGTTGAAGGCGCAACGGAGGACTTCGTCAGACCCGCATCCGGTCACGATCTGTTCGGGCGCGACGCCATGATGCGTCGCGAGCGCCGCCTTGAGCGGTTCGCTGTACATCGATGGATAGCGCCACGACTCAGGCGCCGCGTTGGCGAGCGCGGAAACGGCGGACGGTGCGGCACCCCACACATTGGTGGAGTCGGAGAGGTCCACCCCTGCGGTGGCCCGCGCCGGTTCGTAGCGCGGCACGGCGGCGAGCCCCGCGCGCGGGGCGAGTGGTGCCGGTGTGCTCACGCCCCCTCCCATGCGCGCGCGGCCGCGGCATGCCCCGGCAACCCCTCCGCATCGGCGAGCACTCCGGTGTCGGTCGCGAGGCGCGCGGCCGCCTCGGGCGTCACACGCTGCCAGGAGGTCCACCGCATGAACGATTCGGTCGAGAGACCCGAGAAGGAGCGCGCGAGCCCGCCCGTCGGCAGCACATGGTTGGCACCCGTGAGATAGTCACCGAATGCCACCGAGCTCGACGCGCCGACAAACACGGCACCCTGCCGACGCAGTCGCGGCAAGACCGCATCCGCATCGGCGACGGCCAGCAGCAGATGTTCGGCCGCGAACTCGTTCGCGAAGGCGACCGCTTCGTCGATAGATTGGACTGCGAGGAGCGCGCCGCGCGCCGCGAGCGCCTGGCGAACGATCGTCTTCCGACCGGCCGCGCGGACGAGCCCTGCGAGCGCTTCGTCGACGGCGTTGATGGCGTGATCGTCGCCGATCACGAGCGCGACGACGCTCGCGTCGGGATCATGCTCCGCCTGTGCGAGCATCTCGCGGGCCACGAGCAACGAGGACGTGGCCGCGTCGGCGATGACGAGCACTTCACTCGGGCCGGCGGGGCTGTCGATACCCACGATGGACGAGACCTGCAGCTTGGCTTCGTTCACGAAGGCATTGCCCGGGCCCACAATCCGCTCGACACGTGGCACCGACGCGGTGCCGTACGCCATCGCACCGATCGCCTGCGCGCCGCCAATCGCAAAGACGCGATGCGCCCCGGCCAGCGCGGCTGCCGCGAGTACCGTTGCCGCCGGGAACCCATCGGGCCCCGGCGGCGAACAGACGACGATCTCGCGCACACCGGCCACCACCGCCGGCACGACCCCCATCAGCACCGAACTCGGGTACGACGCGCGGCCCCCCGGCGCGTACACCCCCACGCAGTCGAGCGGATCAGGGCGACGGCCGATTGTGACCCCCGATTCGGTTTCGACGACGACCTCGCGCGGCCTCGCGGCCTCGCTCGCCACCTTGAGGTTGCGGACCGCATGCTCGAGCGCGGCGCGGAGCTCGGGGGCCAACCCCGCCAACGCCGCGTCGATCCTGGCGCGCGGGACTTCGACGGCCGCAATCTTCACGAGATCGAGCTCGCGCGTGAGCGCCACGAGCGCGTCATCGCCGCGATCCCGCACGTACTCGAGGATGGCGGCCACCTGCGTCCGCACGGCGTCGTCGTCACGCGCGGCTGCGCGGCTCAGGATGGCGCGGCGGTCCTCGTCGCGCAGGCCGGTGAGCCGTCCGTGCGCGCGCAGGGGGACGCGCGAGATCTCGTCGTCGGAAGGAATCATGGCGTCAACCGCTCGATGCGGGTCACGAGAATGCCTTCGCCGCCCAGTGCCTTCAGGTCGGCGATCGTGCGATAGATGGACTTGGCCGCGACCACCGCGTGCACGGCCACATGCGACCCACCGTTCATGATGTCGATGACGGTCGGCCCGTTGAGGCCCGGGAACACGGCGCGCACCTGGTCGAGGGCGGCACGCGGCACATTCGCCATCACGTACCGCTGTCCGCGCGCCCGCAGCACGGAGGCGAGCGCGGTCGAGAGGCCGTCGAGCGACGAGCGGCGCGCCGGGTCGGCGAGCGCGGCCGGTGACGTGATGAGCCGAGCGGACGACTCCAGGACGGTCGCCACCTCGCGGAGCCCGTTGACCTTGAGCGTCGAACCGGTGGAGGTCAGGTCAACCACGATATCCGCGATCCCGATGTGCGGCGCGATCTCGGCGGCGCCAGACACCGGCACGATGTCGACCTTGACCCCGATCGCGGCGAAGTAGCGGGCCGCCAAGCGTGGGAACACGGTCGCCACCCGCGTACCGGCAGGAAGCGCCGTCAGGGGCGCGACCGACCCGTCGTCGCGTGTCGCGACCACTAGCCGGCAGCGCCCGAACTCGAGGTCCAGCAACTCCTCGAGCGGCCGAGCGGACTCCTCGACCAGATCGCGCCCGGTCACCCCGGCGTCAGCCGCACCATCGGCCACGAACTCCGGGATGTCCTGCGCCCGCACGAAGAGCGCCTCGAATTCGCCCCCCAGCGAGGCGGTCAGGGCGCGTTCACCGCGGCCCCGGACTTCGAGGCCGGCGTCCGCCAGCAGCTCGCGGGTGTCGTCGGACAGGCGGCCCTTGTTGGGCAGGGCGATCTTGAGCATGGCAGGGACAGTGCGTGCGAGAGGGGAGAAACTGGGGGGGCAGAAACGACGACGGCCCGTCCTCTGGAGGGACGGGCCGGGGAGGCGGGCTTGAGCCCGCGATGCGGATTCGGACTCTCGCGCTCTAGGCGCGCCCGCGCACTCCCCGGCCCAGGTGGCCGTGGTGGTGATGCGGATGCGAGTGGCAGCGAGAAGTCATAGCCTCAAAGCGTAGCGTGGGAGTACCCTCTTGCGCAAGCGTTGGCTATCTTTTTGATGCTCGCGGGGCCCCGCGAGCATGACGAATCAACTAGACAGGCTTTTAGGAGGCCTCCAGACATGCGTTTCAACGGTTTCGCGCTCGTGACGAGTGCGCTTGTGCTCGCCGCTTGCGGCGGTGAGAAGAAGGCGGAGACGACTCCGGCGGCTGAGCCGGCAGCGGCGTCCCCGGCCATGGCAGCCCCGGCGGCTCCGGCTGCTGCAGCTCCGGCGGCTGGTGCGGCGGCGCCGATCACCGGCAAGACCGTCGAGGTCAAGATGATCGGCGACGACAAGGGCTATCGCTTCGAGCCCGCCAACATCACGATCGCCTCGGGCGACGGCATCAAGTTCCTCGTGGTCTCCGGCGGCCCGCACAACGTCGCGTTCGACGGCACCAAGCTCTCCGCCGAAGCCAAGGCGCAGCTCGACGCGAGCCTCGGCGCTGACAAGATGGCCGAGCTCTCCAGCGCGATGAAGATGAACGCCGGTGACGTCATCACCGTGTCGTTCGGCGGCATGAAGCCGGGCGAGTACCCCTACAACTGCACGCCGCACCTCGCGATGGGCATGAAGGGCGTCATCACCGTCAAGTAAGCCATTCAGGCTCACATGAGCGGTTCACCGGGGGCGGGAGCGCATGGCGCTTCCGCCCCCGGATTTTTTTCCGGTGGCGCACCGTGGTGGCGTGCGCGCGCGCGCAACGCGTTGCGCCATCCCGTGCGCATCGGAGTCGTCGCCGGCGCCGTCTTTCTGCTCACGCTGCTCGCGCTCATCGTCGTTCCCGCCGGCCAGCGCCGCGCCGCCGAGCAGCGACCGGAAGCACAGCGCTACCTCGATACGCTGCCCATTCTCGCGCGGCAGCACGATGTCGAGCGACGGCGCGAACGCGCCACGAAGGCACTCGATGCGTCGCGCCTCGCGCTCGCCGCGGCTGACAGCGCCGACTTTGCGGCAGCAGAACGTCCGCGGTCGACCGCGTCGCCCGGTACCGACACGATCGCGGCACTCGGGCGCGAACTCTCGCGACTCATCGCACGGGCAGAACGGGCGCCGCTCCCCGCGACCTATCGCGACCTCGCCGCTGCGCGTGCGTTCGCTGGTGACGCGCGCATCGCTCCCTTGCTCGCGACACTCGACACGATCGAGCGGGCGCAGCGCGCGTATGGCCGCCGTCCGGAACTCGACTCGGGGTACGTGGCGCTCACCGAACGCGCCCGGGCCGTCGGGGCCACGCTCGATGCGTTGGCCCGCGATCGCCGCGGCGCGCTGCGCGGCGATGCCCCTGAGGACACACTCCAGCAGCGCGCGCGGCTCGATACGCTCGGCCGGGAGGTCGAGGCCACCGAGCGGCAGTTGGTGCTCGCGCGCCAGGTCAACACACGCGCCCAAGCGGTCCGCGCCGCTGCGCGCGAGGTCGCGAACGTCACGGCGCCTCCGCTGCTCATGCTCGTCGCGGCGGTGGCCCTCGGTCTCGCGCTCGGGGCAGCCGCGTCGCTCGTACTCGAACTCGCCGACCCGTACTTCGCGGGAGACGCCGACGCATCACTCGTCCTCGGCGCGAGCGTGGTGGGCCTCCTGCCCGAGACCGTTGATGGAACGCTCCGCGACGCGGCAGACCGGCTCATCGGGCGTGTGCTCACACCGATGGCGCCAGGCGCGCGCCTCGCACTGGTCGCGCTCGACGGACAACAGGCCGCGCACGTGGCGGTCGCCCTGGCGACCGCGGTGGCGGCCAGCGGTCGCGCCGTGCTGCTGCTCGACACCGATACGCAGAGCGCTGCGGCCGCCGTGCTGTTGCGACGCCCGGCCGTGCCCGGTATCACCGATGTACTCGCCCGCGGGCTCACCTGGTCGCAAGCGCTGCATCCGCACATCGGCAGTCATGCGCCGCCGCTCGACGTCATCCCGCCGGGCACCTCGCTCAAGTTCGCGCCGGGCACCGTGGCCATGGACCATGCCGCCGAGGCGCTCGGCCATCTCGCGGACAGCTATGATCTCACGCTCGTGACCGTCACCCCTGCCGACACGCCGATTGCCGAGGCACTGCTCGTGCCTGCGCGCGTGACCGAGGCGCTGATCGTGGCGGTACCGGGGGAGACGCGGCTCGCAGCGCTGCGCCGGACGCGCGAACGGCTCGCCCTTCGCGGCGTGTCGCTTGTGGGCGTGGTCGTCCTCGAGCGCTCGTGAGGCGCGTGCGCGGCCGGTAGATTCCGCCGCATGTGGGCCGATACTCTCCTGGCTGCCGAGCAGGCGCACCTGCTTCGGCTCGCGGTCTGGGCCGCCGGATCGGTGTTGCTGGGGACCGCGCTGCTGGCCGGGCTCCGGCTCCGGGG
>JANMLN010000047.1:0-2213 GCA_031372565.1 Gemmatimonadota bacterium
CGACCGGTTCTGCGATGCGATGATCGCGATTCGCGGGGAGATTCGCGAGATCGAGATCGGCGTCGCGAGCCGCGAGGACAATGTGCTGGTGCGCGCCCCGCACACCATGGCACAGTGCGTCGGCGACACGTGGACGCGGCCCTACAGCCGCGAGAAGGCGGCCTTCCCGGCGGCGTGGACGCGCGTGCGGAAGTTCTGGCCGACCGTGACGCGCATCGAGAGTGCGTTCGGCGACCGGAATCTGGTCTGTTCGTGTCTGCCGATCGAGGCGTACGCGTAAAAACGCTGCATCTCGCGCAGGTCCATGAAACAGCCCCCCGTCGGTCTCACCGGCGGGGGGCTGTCTCGTTCCGGACGCGCAGCGCTACGCCCCGATGTGCGCACCGTACGCGGCGGCGGTCATGAGGCCGTCGCGGCCGCCCGTGACGCGCAGCTTGATCATCCAGCCGTCGCCGTAGGGATCGGTGTTGACGAGCGCCGGCTCGCCATCGAGGCGCTGGTTCACTTCCACGACCTCGCCAGCCAGCGGCGAGAAGAGCTCGGAGACCGCCTTGACCGCCTCGATCGTGCCGAAGACGGCGTGCGGTGCGAAGGTGGCGCCCGGCTTCGGGAGGTCGACGAAGACGACGTCGCCCAGCTGATCCTGCGCGAAGTGCGTGATGCCGATGATGACGACGTTGGCGTCGTCGGTGGCCTTCACGTACTCATGGTCGGCCGTGTACGACAGGTCGGCTGGAATGTCCGCCACGTGGTGCTCCAATCAGGGGAAGAATGACGGGGAAGTGTACCGCGCAGGCGCGCGGACGGTCAAGGAAGCGCGGAGGCGCGCTCCGCGAGCGTGCGCCACGCCGCCGCGACGTTTGTGGCGAGGTCGTCGCGACTCCCCGCATTGTCGATCACGATGTCGGCGCGCGCCCGCTTGAGCTCGGCGGGCATCTGGGCGGCGATCATGCGCATGGCCTCCGCTTCCGCGAGACCGCGGTCGCGCACCAGCCGGTCGAGGCGCACTTCGCGCGGCGCGTCGACGAGGACGATCACCTGGTAGTCCGCCAGGCGGTTCCCCTCGAAGAGCAGCGGGACGTCGCAGACCACGATCCGGTCGCCCCGCGCGCGCGATGCCGCCACGAGCCGGTCGCGCCGGTGTCCGATGTCGGGGTGCAGGATGGCGTTGAGCGCCTCGAGCTCGCGCGGGTCGGCAAAGACACGACCGCGGAGCGCCGCCCGGTTGAGCGTTCCGTCGTCGGCGCGGACGGCCGGGCCGAACCGTTCGAGGATGCGCGAAAGGGCAGGCTGTCCGGGGGCGACCGCCTCACGGGCCAGCAGGTCGGCATCGATCACGGTCGCGCCCAGTTCGGCAAACTGTCGCGCCACTTCCGACTTCCCGCTGGCGATGTTGCCGGTGAGTCCGACGAGGAGCACGGCTCAGACCGGGTGCGAGCGCCCGGCTTCGGCCAGGAGCCCCAGCACGGCAAAGCGCGCCCCGCCCTTGGCGCGAATCTCGTGCGGCGTGGCGTGCAGGTACCGCTGACACGAATTGCGGAAGGCGGAGCCCGAGGGATAGTCGAGGGCCAGCGCCACGCCTTCGGCGGAGCGCGAGCTGTCTTCGAGCAGGTGCGCCGCCACGATCAGGCGTCCCCACGCGAGCAGGCGCTGGGGGGCGGGGAAGCTGGCGCGGGCGAGCTGGTCGGCGAGGGCGCGGCGCGACAGATGGAGCAGCCGGGCGAGCCGGTCGGGGTCCAATTGTTCATGGGCGCGCGTCACGGCGATCAGCACGGCATCGCGCACGAGGGGCGGTTCGGCGTCGAGGTGTTCGCGCACGACGCCGGCCACGGCGCGGGCTTCGGCCAGATCCACCGTGGCCCGCAACAGGGCGGGGGTATCATCGTGGTCGGCCACGACGATCGCGTCGATGCCGGCGCGTCCGGCGTCGAAGAGGTCGCGCGCGCGCTCGGCTGTCGGTCGCACGTAGGCGACTTGCGTGATGCGCGGGAAGCGCCGACGCAACGTGCGCAGGGGCTCGAGGTCGAGGGCGCCTTCGGCATAGAGGTCGAAGATGGCGAGCACAACCGCCTCGGCGCCGCAGGTGCGGAGCAATCCCGCCCAATCAGCGCACGGCACGACTTCATGACGGTCGCGTACGGCGGCCTGGACGCGCAGGTGCCATGCGGCATCCGGCAGCAGGGCAGCAATGACGCCCATTCAACGGGCCATGG
>JANMLN010000088.1:0-19341 GCA_031372565.1 Gemmatimonadota bacterium
GACGCGGCGGTGCAGGAGGTCCAGCGCGTGCTCAACGAGCGGCTGGCCGGGCTCTCGCTGCGGGACATCCGCGCCACGCTCAGCGGCCGGCTCCGTGACGCGGCCACCCCGGGGCAGGTGAGCGAGTTGCTGAATATCTTCATCGAGGAGGGCGATCAGATGTTCGACCTCCCGGTGACCGGTGCCGTATCGGATGTGGTGTTGGGACAACCGTCGCTTCTGGCCGATCACCCGGAGTTCAGCGACACCGACGGCATGCGGCGCGTCATGGAACTGACCGAAACTCGACATGAGATCGGGGAACTGCTCCGGGGGCGTCAGGTTGGACCCGGGCTCCAGATCACGATCGGGGGCGAGCACGGCGAAGGGCTGCTGGAACGGTTCACGCTGGTCACCGCCGAGTATCGCGCCGGGTCGATCAGCGGCGTGATCGGAGTGATCGGGCCGACGCGCATGCCGTACGACAAGGTGATCTCTCTGGTCACGCACACGAGCCGTCTCGTGTCGGAACTTCTTCACTAGCGCACGACGGGACGATGTCCGACTACTACGCGACGCTCAACGTCGAACGCACCGCGTCCGACGACGAGATCAAGAAGAACTACCGCCGGCTGGCGATGCAGTACCATCCCGACAAGAACAACGGGAGCAAGGAGGCGGAAGAGAAGTTCAAGGAGATCACCGAGGCGTGGGACGTCCTCCGTGATCCGCAGAAGCGCGCGGCCTACGATCGCTACGGCGAAGAGGGGCTGCGGCGCGGTGCCGGCGCCGGTGGATTCCATCACGTGGATCTGTCCGAGGCGCTCAACATCTTCATGCGTGACTTCGCCGGTTTCGGCGATGTCTTCGGCAACGCGGCGGGCGGCGGTGGCAGCACCGGGCCACGTTCGGGGGGCGACGTCAAGGTGACGATCCCGCTCACGCTCGCGCAGGTCGCGGTCGGCATCGAGAAGGTACTGACGATGAAGCTGCTCGAGAGCTGCGACAAGTGCACCGGTTCTGGCGCCGAGCCGGGGACCAAGCCCACCAAGTGCCAGACCTGCGCCGGTACCGGCGAAGTGCGTCGGGCGCAGCGGTCGTTCTTTGGCCAGTTCGTGAGCGTGGCGCCGTGCCCCACTTGCGGTGGCGAAGGCGTCTCGATCTCGTCGCCGTGCAAGAAGTGCAAGGGCGAAGGACGCGTGCGCGGCGAGCGGCAGGTCACCGTCAAGATTCCGGCCGGCGTTGCAACGGGTCAGTACATGACGTTGCGCGGGCAGGGGAACGTGGGCGCGCGCGGCGGTCCGCGTGGCGACGTGCTCGTGATCTTCGAGGTCGAGGATGACGATCGGTTCGAGCGCGAGGGCGAGGATCTCTACACCGAACTCCTCTGTACCTATCCGCAGATGGCGCTCGGTGCCGACGTCGAAGTGCCCGCCGTCACGGGCACGATGTCGTTGCGCGTTCCGGCGGGCACGCAGAGCGGGCAGCTCTTCACGCTGCGTGGGCGCGGCCTCCCGCGCGTGAACGCCAGCGGTGTGGGCGACTTGCATGTCCGCGTGCAGCTCTGGACCCCCACCGAGATTGCGGGCGAGGAGAAGCGACTGATCGAGCAGCTCGCCGTGCTGCGCCCGACCGTCCAGCAGCCGCGCAACAAGAGCTTCTGGTCGAAGATGAAGGACGCGCTCGGCGCGTGACCTGGACAACCTTTCGCATCGTCCCCGGCCTCGAACGGGACGCCGTGATCGCGGCGCTGTTCGAGGTGGGCGCGCAGGCGGTGCAGGAAGACGGCGCCGCGATCATCACGAGCTTCCCGCCGGACATTGATCCGGTGAAGGTGCGCGCGGCGATTCGCGAGGCCGATGCCACCGCCATGGTCGCGTCGAATGATCTGCCCGACATCGACTGGAGCGAAGCGTGGAAGGAGCGACTGTCGGCGCATGTCGTCGGTGGGTTGACGATCACGCCGCCCTGGCTCGCGGCGGGGCACGATCCGGCAACGACCGTCATCATCGATCCGGGCATGGCGTTCGGGACCGGCGACCATCCCACGACGCGCGGAGTGATGCGCCTGCTGGGCGGGTTCGTGCACCCCGGGTTCGTGGTCGCAGATCTCGGGGCGGGGAGCGCGGCGCTGGCGATTGCCGCGGCCAAGCTGGGGGCGGCGCGCGTGGCAGCCGTGGAGCTCGATCACGACGCGATCGAGAATGCGATCGAGAATACCGTGACCAACGGTGTGGCCGATCGGGTGCAGGTCATCGAGGGTGACGCGGCCGACCTCCTGCCACTCATCGCCCCCGTGCAGCTGGTGCTCGCCAACATCATTTCGAGCGTGCTGCTCCCGATGTTGCCGATCATTCGTGCGGCGCTGCCGGCGGGCGGCCACGCGATCCTGAGCGGTTTGCTGATCGAGGAGCAGGCGCGCATGCGGCAGGCATTCGCGGCCGGTGGCTGGCAGGAAGTCGCATCCGACGAGGAGGGAGCCTGGTGGAGCGTCGCGATCCAGCGTCCGTAGCCACGTTCTTTGCCCCTGATCCGCTCGAAGCGGGGCAGATGGCGCTGCTGGGTGAAGAGGTTGCGCATCACATGCGCGTCCGGCGCATTGATATTGGTGAGACGGTGCGCATGGTCGACGGCGTCGGCGGGCGGGCCATGGGCGTGGTACGGCGACTCGCCAAGGGGAGCGCGCAGGTCGAGATCGGCCCCGCGGTGGAACGGGTTCCGCATCCGCGTGATGTGCACCTGCTCGTGCCGGTGGCTGATCGTGACCGGATGCTCTGGCTCTCCGAGAAGGTGGCCGAGCTGGGCCTGGCCTCGTGGCGGCCCGTGGTGTGGCGGCGCTCCAAGAGCGTCTCGCCGCGCGGGGAAGGCCCCGCCTTTCATGCCAAGGTGAAGGCGCGCATGACGGGGGCGCTCGAGCAGAGCGGTGGCGCCTGGTTACCCGCGCTCTATCCCGATGCTCCGCTCGATCGGGCGCTGCTGGCCCTGCCCGAGGGGACGCGATTGCTGCTGGACGCAAGCGGCTCGCCGATCGTCTCCGCGATGGCGACGGTGCCGTCATCCAGCGGCCACCTGATCGTCGCGGTCGGCCCGGAGGGCGGCATGGAAGCCGACGAACTGGACCGCTGCCGCGAGGCCAACTTTCGCCCCGTGTCGCTGGGCGACGGCACGCTCCGGTTCGAGACGGCCGCACTTTCCGCGCTTGCCGTGTTGCGCGCCTTGTTCGCCTCCTGACCGGTTGAGGTTCTGATGCCCGACCCCTGCCTCTTCTGCCGGATGGTTGCCGGCGAGATCCCGATCACCAAGGTGGCCGAGACGGAGCGGTGTCTCGCGTTCCGCGACATCCATCCGCAGGCGCCGACGCACATCCTGGTCATTCCCAAAGCGCACTTCGGTTCGCTCAACGATGTGAACGACCACGCGGTGCTCGGCGAGATGACGGCGCTCGCGGTGGAGATCGCGCGGTCGGAGGGCTTTGCCGACGCGGGGTACCGCACGGTGATGAACACGAATGCCGATGGCGGGCAGACGGTGGGTCACCTGCATATGCATGTGTTGGCGGGCCGGCAACTGCGCTGGCCTCCCGGCTGAGCGGTGTGCACGGCACGGCAGCATGAGAATGCTCGCTTGACCACGTGCCCGGACGCCTCGTACGTTCCAAGGCTGGACCTGCGTATCGTTTCGTCACCTACCGCTCGTCGCTCACCGGAGGCGCGCGTGAACAGCATCTGTAACGCCGCGAACGGCTAGCCCATGAGTGCGCTCTTCGCCCGCCTGCAGGCCGACCTCAACACGGCCCGCAAGGCACAGGACAAACCCCGCACGCTCGTACTCGGCACCCTGGTGTCCGAGGTCAAGAATCGCGCGCTCGAACTGGACCGCGTCCTGACCGACGACGACACCGTGGATGTGCTGCGCAAGGCGCTCAAGCGCCGTCGCGAGTCCGCCGAGATGTACGAGAAGGGGGCGCGCACCGATCTGGCCGCGATCGAGACGGCCGAGATCGCGATCATCGAGCAGCTGCTCCCCGCCGCCCCGTCGAACGACGAAGTGCGGGCCGCGGTCCAGGCTGCCATTGCCGCCGGCGCCACGAATGTGGGCGCGCTGATGGGAAAGATCATGCCCCAGTTCAAGGGGAAGGTCGACGGCGGCGTCATCAACACCATCGCTCGCGAGGAGCTCGCGCGAGCGGGGTGAGCCCCCACGCGTGAATACCCACGCCCTCGCGGTTCTCGAGTTCGAGCGCGCCCTCGCGCTCGTCGCTGAGCGCGCGCCGTCCGCCCTCGGCGCGGCGCGCGTGCTGGCCCTTCGCCCGCGCAGCGACCGCACCTGGTTGGAGGCGGAGCACGGGCGCGTGGCGGCCATGCGCGCGCTGCACGAGCACGAGACGCGATGGACGGCCCACCGCATCACCGATCTGCAGACGGCACTGACGAGGCTCCGGCTCGAGGGCACCGTCTGGAGCGCTCCCGACCTGCTTGCCGGGGCAATGCTGCTCGGATCGTCGCGTCGCACAGCCGATGCACTCGCCGATCAGCGCCGACCCGCGGCCGCGCGGGCCGTGCTGGCCGCGCTCGCCGGCGCGCTCGTGCGCGCACCGCGCGAAGAGGAGGCGATCGGGCGCATCATCTCCGATGACGGCGAAGTGCGCGATGACGCATCACCCGCGCTGCGTCGCATTCGCCGCGAGCTGCGTGGGGCCGAAGCCGAACTGATTCGCCTGCTCGAGCGCGTGGTGAGTGGGCTGCCCGAGCATCAGCGCGTGCTCGATGCCTCGGTAACGGTCCGCAACGGGCGCTACGTCATCCCCGTCCGGCGCGACGCGCGCGGCAGCGTGGGTGGGATCGTGCATGACACGTCGGGATCAGGAGCCACGCTCTTTGTCGAGCCGCCTGCGGCCGTCGAGTTCGGCAACCGGATACGTGAACTCGAAGGCGAAGATCACGAAGAGGTCGAGCGGATTCTTCGCGAGGCCACCGACCGGTTGCGTCCCTTTCATCCGCAGCTGGTGGCGGCGTTCGATGCGCTGGTCGAACTCGAATCGCTCTCGGCACGCGCGCAGTTTGCGCTCGATGTGCGCGCCGCACCCGTGGATTTCGGCGAACCCGGTGGCGTGCTGCGCATCGTGGATGGTCGCCACCCGCTGCTGGTGGCGCAGGGCGTCACGGTCGTCCCCTTCGACCTCACGCTCGAGCCGGCGCAGCGCACGCTGCTCCTGTCCGGCCCCAACACGGGGGGCAAGACGGTCCTGCTCAAGGCCATCGGCCTCATCGTCACGCTGCTGCAGGCGGGGGTGCCCGCCCCCGTGGGTGCCATGAGCGTGGTGCCGCTGGTTGACGACATCTTCGCCGATGTGGGCGACGAGCAATCGATCGCGGCCTCGCTCTCGACCTTCAGCGCGCATCTCAAGAACCTCTCCGAGATCCTGGAGCGGGCCACCTTCGCGTCGCTCGTGCTCATCGACGAATTGGGATCCGGCACCGACCCGCAGGAGGGAGGCGCGTTGGGGGCTGCCGTGCTCGAGGCGCTTACCACGCGCGGCGTGCTCACGGTGGCCACCACGCACCTGGGGTCGCTCAAGGAAGTGGCCACCGAAGTGCCGGGCATCGTGAACGCCTCGCTGCAGTTCGACGCCGAGCGGCTCGCGCCGACGTATCGCTTGATCATCGGGGTGCCGGGTCGCTCGTACGGCCTGATGATCGCGCGCCGGTTGGGCCTCCCACCCGACGTGCTGGCCCGCGCCGAGGAGCGGCTACCCCGCCTGGAGCGCGACTACGAGGCGCTGCTGGCGGACCTCGAGCGCCGGTCCACCGAACTCGCCACGCGGGAGCGCGAGACAACGGAGTTGCGCGAGAACGCGGCGGAGCGAATCGGCCGGCTGGTGGAGCGCGAAGCGGAGGTCAAGCGGCGGGAGAAGAGCGCCGAGCGCGACGCGCGCGAACAGGAGCGCCGGTATCTGCTCGACGCGCGTGCGGAGGTCGAAGCGGCCGTGAAGGTCGTGAAGGCCGCGCAGGCAGCAGAGCTCGACGAGGCCGCGCGCCTCGCCCGTCGAACCGTTGAGCAGAAGGCGGTCGCGGCCGGCGAGCGCGTGCAGGCGATCGACCGCGAAGCGGCCGACGCATCGCGCGCGCGACTCGGTGCGAACGGTGATGTCTCCGTGGGCGACACGGTGGCCGTCGCCACGCTCGGCGGCAAGTTGGGCCGTGTCGTGGGACTGCGCGCTGGCGATGCGATCGTGGCCGTCGGGTCGCTTAAGCTGACCGTGCCGCTGCCGAGCGTGGCGCGGTCGAGTCAGACGCTGCCGAGCGAGCCGCTGGTGCCGCTCCGGGGTGACATTCCGGAACCGGAGGTCCGGCGCGAGATTGACCTGCGCGGGATGCGGGCCGACGAAGTGGAAGATCTCGTGCTGCAGGCGGTGGATGCCGCTGTGCACGCGGATCTCAAGGCGATCCGGATCATCCACGGCAAGGGGACAGGAGTGCTGCGCGAGCGAGTCGCCGAGATGCTGGCCAAGGATACGCGCGTGTCGTCGTTCCGCACCGGACAGTGGAACGAAGGCGGCACGGGCGTGACCGTCGCGGAGATCGCCTGACCGTGCGCTTCACCGACGAATTTCTCGACCAGCTCAAGGACGGGGCCGACATCGTCGGCATCATCGGCGAGCATGTGAAGCTCAAGCGCACCGGTGGGCAGTGGCGGGGTCCGTGCCCCTTTCACAACGGCAAGAACCCCAACTTCTCGGTCGATCCGTCCAAGGGGTTCTACCACTGCTTCAAGTGCAGCGTGTCGGGCACTGCGGTGACCTTCCTGCAGAAACACCTCGGCATGGAGTGGGCCGACGCGGTCGAGGTGGTGGCCAACCGGAGCGGCATTCCGCTGCCGTCGCGTCAGGAAGACCGGCGCGGCCCCGATCCGCGCGAGAAGTACTGGGAGGTGAACGCCGCGGCCGCCGAGTATTTCCAGAAGCTCCTCTGGCAGGACGACAAGGCGACGGCCGCGCGTGCGTACCTCGAGAAGCGCGCCATCACGCGTGAGGTGGCCGACCGGTTCCAGCTGGGCTTCGCCCCGTACGAGGCGGGGCTCTTCCGCGAGCACATGGGCGCGCTCGGCTTCGACGAGGCGCGGCTGCTCGAGACGGGGTTGGTGGTCAAGCGGGAGGAGATCGCCGAGCCACGTCCGCGTTTCCGCCGACGCCTGATGTTCCCGATCCTGGACGCGCAGGGACACGTCGCCGGATTCGGCGGCCGTGCCCTGGGCGACGAGGAGCCCAAGTACCTCAACTCGGCCGAAGGCGAGGCCTTCACCAAGCGGCGGCTCCTGTACGGGCTCTCGAGCGCCAAGAATCACCTGCGCAAGGAAGACCGGGCGCTCGTGGTCGAGGGATACTTCGATGCCATTCGCCTGATGGCGGCGGGAATCGAGACCGTGGTCGCGCCGCTCGGCACCGCGTTGACCGAGGAGCAGGTGGCGCTGCTCACGCGCTACACCAAGAACATCTTTCTGCTGTACGACGGCGACGAAGCGGGGCAGAAGGCGACGTTCCGCTCCGGGCTCGAGCTGCTGCGGGCGGGCGCGCAGGTGCGCGTGGTGACGCTACCCGGAGATGAAGACCCGGACACGTTCGTGCAGAAGCAGGGGGCCGCTGCGCTCGAGGGGCTGCTTGCGCATGGGCTCGATCTGTTCGACCGGCAGATCCAGCTCCTGGAGCGTGCGGGGTATTTCGCTGATCTGCACAAGAAGCGGACGGCGGTCGACAAGCTGCTGCCGACGCTTCGCGCGACCAAGGACGCCGTGACGCGTGACATGTACGTCGGGCGGCTGGCGGAGGTCTCGGGGGTGTCTGCCGAGACGCTGGTGCGTGAGATGCAGGAGCGGCCCCCCCGCGGCGCAGCTCCCGCGGGCGACGAGCCAAGCACCGCATCCGCGGAGGGCCCGCCAAACTGGGACGACGCGCCGCCGCCGTCCGAGGAGGCGCCCGCCCCCCGGAAGGAGCCTTGGGTCAAGGGGAAGTGGCGGGGCCGGCCGCGCGGACCCGAGTGGGCGGCCACCAGCGTTCCACTGCGCGCTGCCAAGACCTCCCTGGTACCGTTCGAGCGCGATCTGCTGCGCCTTATGTTGGTGCATCGGCCCTACATTGCACGGGTGCTTGGCGAGTACGGCCCGGACGCGTGGCGGGATGAGGTGGCGGCTGCGGTCTTCACGACGCTCCGCGAGATCGGTCCCGATGCGACGATGGAGGAGCTCGACGAAGCGCTCGAACCAGAGGCCGTGGTGCTGACGCAGAAGTTGGTGCAGGAAGCGGCGGCAGTGTCCGACAGCGAGAAGACATTCGAGATGGCGATCGTGATGTTCCGCGTGCGGGAGCTCGAAGAACGAAAGACGGAGTTGCTCCGGACGATGCAGGCGACGGACGGGGCAGAGAAGGACGAGCGATTCAGGCAGATTGCAGAGATATCCAACGAGGTGTCGGCCCTCAAGAAATCGGGCTGGACCGCCTACGAACGCATGAGGAGTTGAGTCACCATGGGAAGCGTCGTTCACGCTGATGTCGGAGCCCTTCTCGGGCTGCAGAAAGAAGACGCCGCAGTGCATGAACTCGAAGTGGCGCGCGCGGCACTCGGACCGCGCAAGGACGCCCTCGACAAGGCGCGCGCCCAACTGGCCGATCGCCTCGCGCGTGCCCATGCCGCCGTCGCCGCAGAAGAAAAGCTGCAGCGCGACCTGCAAGAGCGCATCCGCGACCACAAGGCGATCCACGAGAAGAACGTGGCGCAGCTCGACGTGGTCAAGCGACTGCGTGAAGCCACGGCTGCGATGGCGCAGGTGGATCGCGCGCGCCGTGTCCTGGCCGACGAAGAGGGCGAGTTGGCCGCGCTCGGTCGGCGCCTGACCGACGCCCGCGGCGCCGTCCAGACGCTCGAGAAGGACGTGGTCGCCATGACAGCCGAGCAGGAGGCGCCGCGCGCCGCCCTGCTCACCGAGGCGACGCGCCTCGATGGCGAACTGGCCACCATGCGCGCCCAGCGCGAGCAGGCCGCGACGCACGTGCCGAAAGCGTTGCTCGCCCCGTACAACCGGATTCGCACCAAGCGGCCAGGGCGCGCGGTGGTCACGCTCGTGGGGCCGTCATGCGGCGCCTGCGATACCGTGGTGCCGCTGCAGCGACGCTCGCAGATGATTGCCACGGGCAAGATCGAAGTGTGTGAAGCCTGCGGCGTCCTCATGTACGCCGGCGAGGGGTGAGCCCGCCGACGGTGGCGGCCCCCTCGCGCCGCCCCCGCCCACGCTGGGTGGCGGCACCTGCGCCACGCGCCGACGATGTTCGTGCGCTCGCCGCTGCCCTCTCGCTGCCCGATGTCATCGCGCGGCTGCTGATCGCGCGGGGCTTCGACGACGCCGACACGGCCAAGGAGTTCCTCCGGCCGCGGCTTGAGCGGTTGCATCCGCCGGAGGCAATGGGCGGCCTGACCGTGGCCGTGGAACGGCTGCAACGCGCGCTGCGCAACGACGAGATGATCATGGTCCACGGCGACTACGACGTCGACGGGATCTGTTCGACCACGCTGCTCACGCGCGTGTTGCGTCAGGCCGGTGGTCGCGTGACGCCGTTCATTCCGAACCGGCTCACCGACGGCTACGACCTGACGATGGTCGGCGTGCGCGCGGCCGAGGCGTGCGGGGCCAAGGTGGTCGTGACCGCCGACTGCGGCACGAGTGCGGTGGCGCCCATCGCGGCGCTGAACACGCGCGGCATCGACGTCATCATCACCGACCATCACCTGCCGGGCGGACCGTTACCCGCGGCGCTCGCGGTGCTCAACCCGCGTGCGCCGGGCAATGGGTATCCGGACCCCGACCTCGCGGCCGTGGGGGTCGCGTTCAAGCTCGCCCTGGCCATCGCGCGCGCCGTCGGGGTGGGGGATGCATTCGTCTATCGCATGCTCGATCTCGTGGCGCTGGCGACGATCGCCGACGTGGCGCCGCTGCGCGGGGAGAATCGCCTCTTCGCGCGCTATGGGCTCAAGCTGATGGCCGAGAGTGATCACGCCGGCATTCGGTCACTCATTCGCGCAGCGGCGCTCGATGGCAAGCCGATGACAGCGGGGCGCGTCGGCTTCATCCTCGCCCCGCGCCTCAACGCCGTGGGACGGCTGGGCTCGGCGCTGCGCGGCGTGGAACTGTTGCTGGCCGAGAGCGAGGCGGAAGCCAACCCGATCGCGCGAGAGCTCGAAGAACTCAATCGTGCTCGGCAGGACCTTGATCGCAACACGCTGGAGCAAGCGCGGGCCATGGTCGCGCGCCTGGACCTGGACGAGACGTACGGCCTCGTGCTCGCGGGCGAAGGGTGGCACGCGGGCGTCATCGGCATCGTGGCATCGCGCATCGTGGAAGACACCGGACGGCCCGCCCTGCTCATCGCCCTCGAGAATGGACAGGGGAAGGGAAGCGGGCGCTCGATTTCCGCCTTCGACCTGCACGGAGCACTCGGCCAGTGCGCGGATCTCCTCATCCGGTATGGCGGGCACCGTGCGGCGGCCGGCGTCACGGTGGACGCCGCACAGGTGAGCGCGTTGGCGGACCGGTTCAACGCGGTCGCGCGTGCGCAGCTCACCATCGACGATCTCGTGCCGGAACTTCGCATTGACGCCGAGCTCAGCCTCGACGACGGCACGCCGGCGCTCGAGAAGCTGCTGTCGCACTTCGAACCGTTCGGCGTCGGCAACGCCGGACCGACCTTCGCCGCGCGTGGCGTCCGCCTGATCGGCACACCACGATCGATCGGGAAGGACGGGCTGCGCTTCCGGTTCGCCACGGCCACTGGCGAGTTCCCCGGCATCGGGTGGGGACTGGCGCATCTGGCGCCCTCGCTCGCGGATGGCGACATCGTGGACGTCGCCTGGAAGCTGGAGCGCGACGAGTATCGCGGCGACAGCACGCTCCAGGCCAAGGTGGTCGACATCCGGCCCGCTGGCGCGTGAGCACGCTGCGGATCGTTGGGGGGCGCTGGCGGGGCCGCCGGATCAAGGCGCCCGCGGGTGACACGCTGCGCCCGACCCGTGACCGGGTGCGTGAAGCGTGGATGAGCATCGTGCAGGGCGCGATCCCCGGCGCCGTCGCGGCCGACCTCTTCGCCGGCACGGGGGCGCTCGGCCTCGAGGCGCTCTCGCGTGGAGCGTCGAGTGTCGAGTTTGTGGAGCTGGCCCCGCCGTCGCTCGTGCTCTTGCGTGAGAACCTCGCGCTGTTGGGCGTCGATCCAGCCGAAGCCGTGGTGACGCGCGCCGATGCCCTGCGCGTGGCGGCCGACCGGTCGCTCGATCCCTGGGACTTGGCTTTCGCCGACCCGCCCTACAACCAGGGGCTCGCCACGCAGCTCGCCGCACGCTGGCTGGAGGCGCCGTTCGCACGCATCTTGGGGCTGGAACACGACGTGCTCGAGCCCTTGCCCGGGGCGCACGATACGCGAACATACGGCGTCACGGCGCTGTCGTTCTTCTTTGCCGCTCGCGCCTGATGTCCGCCGCTCCGCTGCCCACCCGAGGACTCGACGCATGACCGCTGCACGCCGTACCGCGCTGCTCGCCGGCAGCTTTGACCCATTCACGCGCGGTCACGAGGATCTGCTGCGCCGCGCCCTCGTGTTCTCGGATGCCATCATCGTTGGCGTCGCCGCGAACAGCGCCAAGAACGCGATGTTCTCGGCCGACGAGCGCGTCGCCCTCGTGCGCGAGGTCATGGCGGCCGAGCCGCGTGTGACGGTCCGCCAGCTCGACGGACGGTTGCTCGTGGACGTCGCCCGGGAGGTCGGCGCCACGCTGCTTGTGCGCGGGCTCCGCGGCGTCACCGATTTCGACTACGAGTACCAGATGGGGATGATGAACCGGCATCTGTCGCCGGGGCTGGAGACGATCTTCCTCCTGCCCTCGCATGCCACGTCGTTCATCAGCTCCACGCTGGTCCGGGAGATTGGCCATCTGGGGGGGGACATCAGCGAGCTGGTGCATCCCGCCGTGGCCGCAGCCCTCGCCCGCAAGCGCGCAGGATGACATTTTTGGGAGGTCCCAGTTACCGGGCCGCCGCGTTTTCCCCAGCAGAGGATGGTGTATGAGCTTCACGATCGCCAAGTCGGGCGACATCACGCTGGTCGAGGTCGAAGGGCAGCTGATCGTGGGCAACCGACAAGAGCTCAAGCAGCGCGTCCTCGAGGAGTTGGAGCACGGGGAGCGCCAGTTCCTGATCGACTTTGCGCGCACCGGCTACATCGACAGTTCCGGGCTGGGCGTGCTGGTGTCGCTCTCGAAGAAGATCCGCGAGATCGGTGGTGAGCTGCGGCTGGCCAACCTCAACGACGACCTGCGGACCCTGTTCGAGCTCACCAAGCTCGATACGCTGTTCCAGATCGCCGACACGCGCGAGCGCGCGCTGGAATCATTCTGAGCGACGACCGCAGCACCATGCGAGTGGCGCTCGAGATGGCCGTCCCGAGCGACGTGGCCCAGATCGAACGGGTCGTCGCACGGGTCGTCGCCACCTGCGCCGATTTGCACGTCCCAGCCAGGCAGTTGCACTTCAACGTCCCGGTAGCGCTCACCGAAGCGCTCTCGAACGCGATCCTCTACGGCCACGCCGATCAGGGCCCGAGCCACGTGACCATTCGCGCGGGGATGCGCGACAAGGCGCTGGTCCTCGAAGTGGCGGACGAGGGGCCGGGCTTCGACCTCGACGCCTGCACGCGTGACCCCACCGCGCCCGAGAATCTCGAGCGCGAGGATGGACGTGGCCTCTTTCTCATGCGGCGCCTGATGGACCGCGTGGAACGCGACGGGGGGCAGGGGAACGTCGTGCGCATGGTGCTGGAGCTCCCATGAACGGGCTCCGGGACGTCTTCGTCGCGTTCCGGACCGCGTGCAACTGTCCCGTGAGCCTCTGGCGCGAGGACGCGGCAGGCATCGCCTGCCTCGCGCATGACGCGGACGCGCTCCCCGATGTGCCGCCGCCCGGTGTGCGCGGAGCCGACCGCACGGAGTGGAAGGCGCGAACGGGCGAGGTGCGGGTCGTCGTGCCCGTCGAAGGCCTGCCCGCGACCTGGTTGGTGGTCGGGCCGCACAAGGGGACGCGTGCGCAGCTGGAGGGCTGGAGCGCCTTTCTGGCTCCCGTCGTCCGCCAGTCCGTCGCGTCCGGGCGCGAGCTCGAGCAGGCGGCCCGCGAGTTGGCCGAGCGCTACGAGGAGATCAATCTCCTGTACACGATCAACGAGATCCTCGGTCGGACCGTTGCGCTCGACGAGGCCGCGCAGATCATCCTCCGCGAACTGCTCGATACCGTTGGCGCGCGCCGTGGTGCGCTGCTGGTGCACGACATCGCAGGCGCGCAACTCGTGGCCGTCGCGACGGTCGGCATCGATGATCGGGAGCTGCCCCCCGTACCGCTCGACGACTCCCACAGCGTTGCCGCACGCGTCTTCGGGAGCCATCAGGCCATGATCGCGGGACGTGAGCAACCCGGCTCCGAGGCCGAGGGACCCGTGCGCCGAGGCGAGATGCTCGCCGTGCCGATTCTCTGGACCGCGCCGGGTGGCGGCGACCAACCGCCGTTGGGCGTCGTCGTGCTCAGTGACCGCAAGGCACGCGCACCGTTCAGTGCGGGCGACCAGAAGCTGGTCACGGCCGTGGCCACGCAGATCGGCACCGCCATCCAGAATGCCAGGCTCGTGCGCGATTCGCTCTCGCAAGAGCGCCTCCAGCACGAGATGGCGCTGGCGCATGATCTGCAGATGAAGATGTTGCCCGATACCTCCATCGTGGCGCCGATCGCCCAGGTGGGGGCGCGCGTCGCCCCCGCCGAGGACGTGGGCGGTGACTTCTACAACCTCTTTCGGCTCGGTCCAAACCGCGTGGGGGCGATGGTCGGCGACGTGTCGAGCCACGGCTATCGCGCCGCGCTCATCATGGCCTTGGCCATGAGTGCTGCCACCATCCACGCCCCGCGCACCACGGACCCGGGCGAGGTGCTGCAGCTCATGTTCGCCGCGCTCGACGAAGAACTCGAGCGCACCGAGATGTACTTGAGCGTGTTCTACGGCGTGGTCGATCGACGCGCGCAGACGCTGCGGTGGGCCAATGCGGGTCACCCGCACGCCTTCATCATCGACGAAGATGGCGATGCCGAGCGGTTGCCGGCGCTCGATCCACCACTCGGGATGGGCGAGACCTTTCCGCGCTCGAAGACGCGTCCGTGGGGCGTTGGCACCCATCTGCTGTTGCTCTTCACCGACGGCGTGTCGGATGCGCGCGATCGGAAGGATCGCCGCTTCGGTGAGGAGATGGTGCTCGAACTGGTGCGCAAGCACCGCAAGCGTCCCGTCGACGAAATCGTGGACGAGGTGTTCGGCGCGGTGGCCAAGCATGTCGGTCGCGTACCGTCGCGCGACGATCGCACGCTGCTCATCCTGCGGAGCTGAGGTGGCACACCGGCCCCACCGCGGCCCGGGTGCCAACCGCCCCGCGGCGCTCCCACCGGCACGCAAGTCGCTCGGGCAGCACTTTCTGCGCGACGGGAAGGTGCTCGACCGGATCGCGGGCGCGCTTGAACTGACGGGGAGCGAAACCGTCATCGAGATCGGCCCCGGCCGCGGCGCGCTGACCGACCGGCTGGCCGATCGCGCAGGGCGGCTCATCGCCATCGAACTGGATCGCGCGCTCATTCCCGTCTTGCGCGCGCGCTACGCAGGGCGGGCCAACGTGATGATCGCCGAAGGGGACGTGCTCACCTTCGACCTGGCCGCGCTGGCGCAGGGGCCGTATCGATTGGCGGGCAACGTGCCGTATTACATCACGACGCCGATTCTCTTTCACGCCCTCAAGGCACCACGTCCCGAGCGCGCGGTCTTCCTCGTGCAGCGAGAAGTGGCGGAGCGCATGGCGGCCGCCCCCGATACCGACGCATACGGTGCCCTGAGCGTGAACCTGCAGGCACTCGCATCGGCCGAGACGACCATGATCGTGAAGCCGGGCGCATTCGAACCGCCGCCCAAGGTCGACTCGGCCATCGTGCGCGTCGTGCCGCGCGCCGAACCGTTGGTGACGGCCGAGGAAGAGACACCGTTCTCGAGGTTCGTCATCGCCTGCTTTGCGCAGCGACGCAAGCAGTTGGCTCGCACGTTGCGCACCGTGGCGGCCTTCGAGGCCGACAGCGCACGCACCCTGCTGGAGGGGGTGGGGATCGACCCGACGGCGCGCGCCGAAACGTTGTCGCCGGAGCGGTTTGTCGCACTGTACCGCGCCGTGGCCGCGGGTCGTGCGTCGTGACGTTGTCGGCTAGCTTCGCCTGATGCCCATCGCACCCGAGACCCGCCTCGTGGATCACGTCTGGACCGTGGTCGATGTCGAGACAACCGGCGGTCAGCCCGGATCGGGCGACAGGATCACGGAGTTCGCCGGCGTGGTGGTGCAGGGCGGGCGCATCGTCGAGCAGTACGCGTCCCTCGTGCAGCCGGGGCGCAGCATCCCGCCGTTCATCGTGCAGCTCACCGGGATCAGCGATCGGATGGTGGCCGATGCCCCACGCTTCGCCGAGATCGCGCCGCGGGTGGCGGAGCTGATCGGGCGCGGCACGTTCGTCGCGCACAACGCGCCGTTCGACTGGAATTTTGTCAACTCCGAGCTGAGCTGGGCGGGGCTGTCACCGGACAGTGAGGCCACGCGCGTCTGCACCGTGCGACTCGCACGTCGCCTCTTGCGCGAGCTCCCTCGGCGATCGCTCGACTTCGTGTGCCATCACTACGGCATTGCGATCGAAGGGCGCCACCGTGCACTCGGTGATGCCGCCGCAACGGCGCATGTGCTCCTGCGCTTCATCGACGAACTCGGGCGCCAAGGGGTCGATACCTGGGGCGACCTCGACGACTACCTCGCGCGGCGCACCAATCGCCGCAAGCGGAGCGCCCTGCCGCGCTCCACCGACGACACCTTTGCTGCCTGACCTGCCATGACTGCACCGCTTCCGCTCCTCCAGACCACGAAGCTCGGCAACTGGACGACGCACCTGATCCAGGCGGGGGGCCAGCAGCTCGATGGCGGCGCGATGTTCGGGATCGTTCCCAAGCCGCTCTGGTCGAAGCGCATCACCGCGGACGAACGGAACCGGATCCCGATGGGAATGCGCACCATGCTGATCGAGCACGAGATCGGGCTGATCCTGGTGGACTGCGGTGCCGGCAACAAGGAGGACGACAAGTTCTACAGTATCTACGGCATCGAGCCTGCGGGGCGCGAGGGCTTCACGGCGGTGGAAGCCGGCATCACCGCGGCGGGTCACTCGGTGAACGACGTGAAGCTCGTGATCAACACGCACCTCCACTTCGATCACGCCGGCGGCAACACGACACGTGATGCGCAGGGCGTGGTGCGACCGAGCTTCCCGAACGCGCGCTACGTCGTGCAGCAGGGGGAGTACCATTACGCGACGCACACCAACGAGCGCACCGCGGGCTCGTACTTCGACCACAACTTCGTGCCGATCGCGGAGGCGGGGCTGTTCGATTTCGTCGACGGCGACGTCGAGATCGTGCCGGGAGTGCATCTGCGCCGCACGCCGGGTCACGTGCCGCACCACCAGAGCGTGGTGCTCGCGGGTGACGTGCCGGCGATCTTTCTGGCCGATGTGATTCCCACGGCGCATCACCTGCCGCTGGCGTGGATCATGGGATACGACGTGGAGCCGTTGCTGACGCTCGAGAGCAAGCGGCAGCTGCTGACGCGCGCGGTCGCGGACGAGTGGACGCTCGTGTTCGAGCACGATGCGCACACGGCGATGGGGCGCGTCGTGCACGACGGGAAGTCGTACGCGTTGAAGGGGTAGCGTCGGCGGATCATTTCCGTGCGACACGGCGGTTGCCAAGTCGCAACGCACGACGCGAAAGACTACGGGTAGCCCTGCAAGGGTGCGGTTACCTGAATGCGCAGAGTGTATGCGATGCTCGTTCATGCATCCCACTTGCGCATCACCCGCCGCCGAGACGACACTATGCTCATGCCCGCCCGTCAATATTGGACGTCCGACATGGTTCGCGCGCTGCCCCCAGATGGCAAGCGGTACGAATGCGTGTACGGAGAACTGCTCGTGAGCCCAAGCCCACGCGTGCTGCATCAGGTGGTGCTCGGGCGCCTGTATCTCGCGGTCGCACAGCACGTGCAGGTGCACGGGGCTACGATTGCGTTGTTTTCCCCGTCCGACATCAGTTGGCGGCCTGACTCACTCGTGCAGCCCGACCTGTTCGTGGTCCCGGTGGACGAAGCGCGGACGGGGTGGACCGCCATGCGCTCGCTGTCGCTTGTCATTGAAGTCGTGAGCCCATCCACGGCGCGGTACGATCGCTTTACCAAGCGTGTGCTGTACCAGCGTGAAGGGGTGAACACGTACTGGATTGTGGACCCCAAGTCAGCACAGGTCGAGGTCTGGACGCCGAGCGACCGCTCACCGACCGTCGTGACGGATGAGCTGTGCTGGCGCGCGCCCGGCGAGTCCAGCGAGCTGGTCATTTCGCTCGCGTCGCTGTTCGCGCCGTTCTGAGTGCGTGTGACCCGGGGAAGGTGATGCCAGTTCACTGATGGCGCTGCGCTGCCGTTCACTTCCGCCGCGCGTGCTTACCGCGTGCTTACCGCGTGTTGATCGCCACGTTCTGCACCAACCGCGAGTAGAACTTCACCAGGTCACCCAGGTCCTTCACCGCCACACGTTCGTTCGTCCCGTGTACGCGCTTGAGGTCAGAGGAGGTGATATGCGCGGGCGAGTACCGGAACACGTTCTGCGAGAGGCCGCTGAAGTGGCGCGAGTCGGTACCGCCGATCACGAGGTAGGGAATCACCACCGCATCCGGCGTGATCTCGCGAATCGTGCGCGAGAGCGCATCGAACTCCGCCGATCGCACATCCGAGACCGGGGATGGGTCGCTGCCGATGCCGGTGAAGCTCACCTCCACGCGCGCATCACCGATCGCGTCGATGACGTGCTGCTTCACGCTCTCGCGCGTCTCGCCGGGCAGTATCCGGAAGTTGATCACCGCGCGCGCGGTCAGCGGCAGCACGTTGTCCTTGGGGCTGCCACTGAGCATCGTAGGCGCTGTGGTGGTGCGCAGCATCGCCGCACCAGCCGGCTGCTTGAGCAGTTGGGCCGTGAGCACCGGCCCGAACAGCCAGCGGTTGGACATGAACAGGCGCAGGCCGAAGCCCACGTGTGGCGCGAGCCCATCGAGCATGGCCTCCGTGGCCGCCGTGAAGCGTGTCGGAAGCTGCGCCGCTTGTACCCGCGTCACGGCGGCCGCCAGCACGCCGGCCGCGGTCTCGTCAGGCGGCTGCGACGAATGTCCGCCGGTCCCCTGCACGGTGAGCGCGATGCTCTGGTAGCCCTTTTCCGCGATGCCCACCAGCGCGGCCGGGCGTGCCATGCCGGGGAACACGGAATCGGCGAGCGCGCCGCCTTCATCGATGACCATCGCCAAGCGTACGCCACGCGACTGCAACAGCTTGGCAATCGCGACCGCTCCCGAGCCCAGCACCTCTTCGTTGTGCCCGAACTCGAGATAGATGGTGCGCTTCGGGCGCACCCCCTTGGCCAGCAGCGTCTCGATCGCCTCGAGCTCGGCGACCACATTCAGCTTGTCATCGAGTGCCCCACGTCCCCACACGAAGCCATCGGCAATCACGCCGGAGAAGGGCGGGTGGGTCCAGCTCGCTTCTGACCCCTTCTCGACCGGCACCACGTCCATGTGCGCCATCAGCAGCACGGGTGGCTGGCGTGTCTCGGTCCCCTCCCACGTATACAGCCAACTCTCCTCGACCTTCTCGCGCTTGAGCGTGGCATGGACGCGCGGGTAGGTGCGCTCCATCCACTGCCGCAGGGAGTCCAGGGCGGCGACGTTGGGAGGGAGCGTGTCGGACCAGGACACGGTGCCGATCCGGATGGCTTGCCCCAGGTGCGCCGCGACCATGTCTGGAGAGGGGGCGTCGACCGTGATGGCCGCTCCGGTGACGGTGGCCGGGGCCTTGAGCCCCAAGGTGCGTCCCGCCGCGATGCCGACGGCCAGGAGGAGGAGGGCGCCGAGGCCGCCAAGTAGACGCAGGAGGAGTCGCATACGGGGCGAAGGGTACGTCTTGACCCGGGCCGTGAGCAAGGGTAAGCTTCTGTCTTACAACGCAATAAGTGGATTGGCCAGGCTTGCCGATCCCACCCTCTGGCCTTCCGCGCACGTTCGCGTGCGCACTTGTGCTGCAGGAGTCTACGCCTGACGCTCGCCCGCCACGGGTTCGTGGTGCGGTGTGCGTTCATGTCGCGGACTCCATCAAACGGGGTCCGCGTTTCGTTTTTCCC
>JANMLN010000096.1:0-5121 GCA_031372565.1 Gemmatimonadota bacterium
AGCTGCACTCGCAGCTCCTGGCGCGGTGGCCGTTACGGCAGAGGCGAACGCCCCCCGTCGTCCGGACCTTAGCCAAGGACCTGCTGTACCCCACTCACCACAAGCTGGTCCTTCGCTTCGCTCAGGACGACAAACGGTATATTCTCCGCTCCCATGTCGCTCTCCCTCCAGTTCCTCGGCACCGCCGCCTCCCGCCCGACCGTCGAGCGGAACGTCGCGTCCATCGCCATCGTGCGCGAGGGCGAAACGTTCCTGGTCGATTGCGGCGAAGGCACGCAGCGGCAGATGATGAAGTACGGCATCTCGTTCAACTTTGCCGACCTCCTCATCACGCACTGGCACGCCGACCACTACCTGGGCCTCATGGGACTCTGCCGCACGCTCGTGCTGCAGGATCGCACCGAGCCGATGCGCGTCTGGGCGCCCAAGGGGGCCGAGCGCATGCTCAAGAAGATGGATGGGCTGGGGCTCGAGCGGCTGTCATTCCCGATGGAAGTGCGCGAACTCGCCCCCGGCGACGTGATCCAGCGCGACGGCTACGCGATCCGCGCCTTCAACCTTGATCACCGAGGGGCGCCCTCGTTGGGCTACGCCCTCGTCGAAGAAGAGCGACGCGGCCGCTTCAACCCGGACCTCGCGCGCGAGCTTGGCATTCCCGAAGGCCCGCTCTGGGGCCGCGTGCACAAGGGCGAACCGATCACGCTCGACGACGGCCGCGTGATCGAGCCGCACGTCCTGGTGGGCCCCACGCGCGTCGGGCGCACGCTCGTGGTGACTGGCGACACGCGCCCGACCGAGGCCACGATCGAGGCCGCGCAGGGGGCCGACCTGCTCGTGCATGAGGCCACCTTCGCCGAAGAAGAGGCAAGCCGCGCCGTCGAGACCGGACACTCCACCGCACGCGAAGCCGCGACCGTGGCGGCCAAGGCGGGCGTCAAGAAGCTCGCGCTCACGCACCTGAGTGCGCGCTACACGCGGGACACGAGCGATCTCGAGCGCGAGTCGCGGAATGTCTTTCCTGCGACGGTCATCGCGCGCGACGGGATGGAGCTCTCGCTCGGGTTCGCGGAGTAGCCCCGTTGTCATCCTGGACCTGCGTGTCGTCCTGAGCGCAGCGAAGGACCTGCTTGTGCCGCAAAAGCAGCTCCCCCACTTCACTCACGTCCCCTGCGACACCGACCGCATCGCGCTGCGCACATACAGCGCCCGCAGCCCTTCCTCGCTCAGCTGCGCCAGCACCTCCTTCGCATCCAGCCGCGCGCTCACCGCCCGAGCGTTCCGGTCGGTCGCCTGCCAGGTCGCGTACCGGTCCTCATGCTGGTTCTCGCGATGAAAGATGATCAGCGCGCTGCTCGTCCCCGGCAACGTCACTTCAACGCGATAACGCGTACCGTCGGGCGCAGTCCAATCGCGCACCGGCTTTCGCCACAAGTGAATCACGTGGTGTCCCTGATGACGTCCATGTTTGGCGCAGCGTCCAGCGGCCGCCGTCCCGCGAATCCTGCATCGCGATCGTGCCAGTGCATCACGGCCGCTTCACCGAGCTGCCAACACAGGTAGATCGCGCGTCCGTCACGCTCGGCCGGAAAGTCCACCAGTCCGAGATCGTACCCCTTGAACTCCACGCCGAGCTTGGCGAGCTCGCGCTGGCACCCGTCGATGTCGGCAGCAACGCGCTGCGCCTCTTGCTGCAGCTGCTCGGCTTCCGGATCGGGCGCCCCCGCCACGCTGCGCGCCGTCGCGACCTCGAAGTCACCCACCAGCCGCTGCCAGCGGTCGTAGCCGTCGACGATGTCGCGCACGATGCGCTCCACATACGGCAGCATGCGGTTGGCCTGCTCAACCGTGAACAGCGTGTCGGTCGTCATGTCGGAAGGCTCGCCTCCCCACCCGCCCGTGGTCAAGCGCATGGGGGTCATGTGCGCCGATCCGCCCGTTCATCCTCGATGCGACGACGACGGCGCGCCTCGCCCGCCGTGAAGCGCCGCTTCTCGTCATCCGTCTCGGGCACCAGCTCCGGCACCTCGATCGGTCGTCCGTTGCGGTCCACCGCCACGAAGGTCACGTACGCCGAGTTGGTGTGACGGCGCTCGCCCGTGGTGAGATGCTCCGCCTCCACACGCACACCGACCTCGATGCTCGTGCGACCGGCATAGTTGACCGCGGACTGCATGATCACGAGATCCCCGATATGGATCGGCTCACGGAAGTCCACGCGGTCGATGCTCACGGTCACGCACGTCGCGCGCGCGTGGCGCATCGCCGAGATGGCGGCCGTCGTGTCGATCATGCTCAGGATGGCCCCGCCGAAGACGTGGCCCAGGTTGTTCGCGTCGGTCGGCATCATGAGCCGCGACGTTTCGTGATGCGAGTCGCGCGCTGGTCGGCGCACGCGGGACGACGTGGTCATGGACGTTCCTCGTGGACGGTCGCGCGTGACGCGCCGGCCCGCGGGCCGTGCGCACCTCATCGGAGTAGAAGGCGGCCTCGCTGAAGGCGCGCACGAGCGCCGCCCGCGTCACGCTGTCGGGCGGCGACTGATCGAGCCAGATCACCGACTGCACCGGCCCCGTGACCGTCGCCACGGCGAATTCACGTTGGCCCGAGTCCCGCAGGATCAACGCGGTCGGACCGCTTCCGGTATCGATGCGCGCGAGGAGCGTGCTGCCCCCGCGCTTCCACCGTACAACCGCACCATGCGCGCCGGCGGTCATCACCGAGTCGGGATGCCGAACGCGCTCGGCCGCGCTCCACCACGACGCCGCTGCGGCCGACATCGCCTGCAGCACCAGCGTCGGGTCCGTCTCGGTGAAGCGCGACGCGGCGGCCAACAGCTCGACGCCGGGACGACCGCTGTCGACGGTCAACGCGAAGCGGGTGTCGCGCAACGCGAGCATCGCCACGGGTGCCCGCGCCGCCTCGCGCTGATCACGCGGCAGTCGCGCCGCGGAATCGCGCGCGGCCGCCAACTGTCGTTCGCCGTCGGCCAGGAAGCGCGCCGACTCGGCATCACCGAACAACTCGCGCAGCGTGGCCCGCGCACCGGTGGTCACGTTGCGCACCTCGCGATCGGTCTGGTGCACCAACGGCTCGCGCTCACCGCCGATATCCTCGTGCGTGCGGATCGAGAGCCAGTGATCGTGCATGTTGAGCAGCGCGACATCGAGCACATGGCGACGGCGGGGCTGTTCGTCTTCTTCGTCGTCCGGCCCGAGCGGAACCGATTCGGGATGCTGCTTGCCCCATGCCACGGCCGCCGTCAGCACGCGCGCGTCGCGCCAGATGACCGTGGAGTCGCCGCGCACGAGGTCGCGCGCGTACACGCGCTGACTGATGAACACCGCGTCCTGGAAGGAGCGATCATCGTCGGCCACGTACAACTCGAGGAACCGTCCGTCCACCTGTGCGAGGCGCAGCGGCGCGCCATGCAGCTTGATCCCACCCGCATCGACGCGCACCCAGAGGGTGGAGTCGGCCGTGACGACGAGGAACTCCGCGGTGGGCGGCACACGCGCAGGCGCGGGCGCTCTGCCGCAGGCAGCGCCGAGGATGCTGCAGCAGATGACGAGCGCACGTCGCATGAGCGTGAATATAGCGATATTCCCCCGTCGTCCTGAGCGAAGCGAAGGACCTGCTTCTTCTTCATAATCCCGGACCATGCCGCCGTTCCCGCTCCCTCGCCTCGTCGCCCTCCTCGCCCTCTGCTCCACTCCCCTCCTCTCCCAGCCCGCCACGCCCAAACCCGCCGTCCTCGCCAGCGCCGCCACCCTCGACACCCCCATCGTCCGCGGGCTCTATGTCAACCGCTGGGCCTCGCAGTCCCCGAAGCGCATGGCGCAACTCATCGCCATGTGCGACCGCACCGAGGCCAACGCGCTGGTCCTCGACATGAAGGACGAGTTCGGACTCAACTACGCCTCGAGCAATCCGGCCATCCAGCGCAACGCGGGCACCGCCGGCACCGTGCGCAACCTCGCGGCCCTGCTCGACACGCTCAAGGCGCACAAGATCATCGCCATCGCGCGAATCGTCGTCTTCAAGGACTCGGTCACGGCGCGCGCAAACCCCGACTGGACGATCCGCAAGCAGGACGGCGGCATCTGGCGTGACCACAAGGGACTCGCGTGGGTGAATCCGAATAACAAGGCGCTGTGGACCTACAACCTGGGGGTAGCCGAGGAACTCGTGAAGCTCGGCTTCCGAGAGGTGCAGTTCGATTACATCCGCTTCCCCGAGCCGTACAAGTCACTGCCGGTGCAGGTCTTTCCCGGCGCGGATACCACGCCGAAGCCGCGCGTGATTGCCAACTTCCTCAAGGAGGCGAGCACGCGACTCCATCCCCTTGGCGCGCGCGTGACCGCCGATGTCTTCGGTCTCGTGACGACGATCTCCGGCGCACTCGAAGTGGCGCAGCAGTGGGAGACGCTCGCCCCCGTGACCGACGTGCTGCTGCCGATGGTGTACCCGAGCCACTATCCGCGCGGAGCCTTTGGCGCGGCGCGCCCGAATGCGGAGCCGTACCTGATCGTGCACAGCGCCATCAAGCGCGCGCGCGAGCGGAACCTCAAGCTCGGGATCGCCGGTCGCACCGCCGTGCGTCCGTGGATTCAGGCGTTCTCAATCGGGAAGCCGGAGTACGGTGCCAACGAGGTGAGGGAGCAGCTGCGCGCGGTGTACGACTCGGGCTACGAGGGCTGGGTGCTGTGGAGCCCGGGGAGCAAGTACGAGCCGTTTCTCGCGGCGCTCAGCGCGGAGACGACGCCGAAGGCGAAGTAGCCGGCAGTGTCGTCCTGAGCGAAGCGAAGGACCTGCTTCTGTTTTTCTGCACGAGAACAAGCAGCAGACAAGCAGGGGCGGTCTCAAATGGTCAGTGCAACACCTTTCGGACAGTCTACAATCGGAGGTGTTGTGATGGGACGATACTGTTCGCGTTTGACGCGGGCCGAGCAAGCGGCCGTGTGGGGGCGCTATCGGGCGGGCGAGCCGGTGAGCGGGATCGCGGCTGGCTTGGTGCGAGATGTGGGCGCCGTGGCGCGGGTGATTCGGGCCCGGGGCGGCATCGCCCCCGCGGCGCCCGTGCGCCGCGCCGGGACGCTGGATGGCACGGAGCGTGCGGTGATC